>NZ_JAKGBH010000061.1:0-25110 GCF_021532515.1 Pseudoalteromonas sp. PAST1
AGTCAACACTTAATTTCAAACTTTCTTTCGATTATTTGAAACCGAAGTTTCACTTAACTCTCTGCTACGTTGTTCAGCGTCTTTCGTTGCTGCCCGCCGTGTCAGTGGGGTCGCATTATAGGGAGATCCAAAAACAGATCAACACTTTTTTTCGATCTTTTTACTGTTCGCTCAAAAAGTGAACTAAATTTACCGAAAACAGCAAAAACGGTCGCTATTATGGCTGTTTTTTAAGCCAATATTCATAATTTAATGCAAATTTCATTGCTATGTTCATTTAACTCGTTAAGATAGCAAGTTCACAATGTTAAATTAATGTTTATTTCTTGTTTATTGGTAGATCAAAATGAAATTACCCGATCAAAAATCTTTTCTTTTCTCCGTTATTCTTGCTGTTTTAGGTTTTGTGGTTGTTAAGTTCGCACTTGCAAGCTTAGCTTTAGACCCAGCATTGCTATTTGGTGCAGGCTTATTAATTGGTGCTTTGGTTATTGCAGCACTTTCATCAGCGTCAAGTGAGGAGGCCGAAGTAAAAACAAAAACACTTTATGTTGGCAACCTACCTTATCGTGCTAATGAAGGTGTTGTTCGTGCTTTATTCGAAGAACAAGGCAAAGTTTTCAATGTACGTTTATTAAAAGATAAAAATACAGGTAAACGTCGTGGCTTTGGTTTTGTTGAAATGGCTGAAGCTGATGCAGATAAAGCAATCAATCAATTAAATGATAGCGAATTCCAACAACGTACTTTAAAAGTGCGTGAAGCAAAACAAAAACAAGAGAACGAAGCTAACAGCTTTCGTGAGGGATCTGATCAGTCAGCGTAATAAGCTCAACGCTTAATTGCGAATGACCAATAGGAGCCGTTGCATAATAGTGCAGCGGCTTTTTTTTATCTGTAGTAAGAGTAAAGCCTCGTAAAGCAATTAAACTTTCAACGCGCTTAGCAATCGCTTTGCCTGAGTCAATAAGGAAGATCTGTTGTTTATAGTAGTCACTAATCGCGCTGGCTAGTAATGGAAAGTGTGTACAGCCAAGTACCAATACATCTATATCTTCTGCTATCGCTAAATCACTCAATACATTCTCAAGCTTTGCTTTATTGATTTTCTGCGTATGAAATAGTGTTTCTGCAATTTCTACCAGCTCAGTTGAGCCATATAAGCTGACTTGTGTGTCTTGGCTATGAGTACTAATTAAGTTTGCAGTATAGCGACTCTTGATGGTTGATGGTGTTGCCAGTAAACCAATATGTTTGCTGTTACTTATAGCGCAAGCGGGTTTTATCGCAGGTACTACCCCGACAACTTCTATATTTGTGTGCTGGCGAATAGTTTCTAAGGCAGAGGTAGAGGCGGTATTACACGCAATAACTAGGATATCAACGTGTAAGTTTGCTGTTTCGATAAACTGTAGTAGCGCAAAAAGGCGGGCTATGATCGTTTGCTGACTTTGCGCGCCATAAGGCAATAAAGCATTGTCCATAAAATAACTATAATCAGCATCTGGGATCAATGCTTGGATCTGTTCAAGTACGGTTGTTCCACCTATACCAGAATCAAACACCATTATATGAACTGACAAACTGCTTACCTCGGATCATCAAAGGTCAGCAGTTTGCCATGCAGCTTTATAAAAAGAAAGAAAGGACTAAGCCTCTTCTTCTGTTGCCGAGCGAAGCTTATTCATTTGCTCAAACATTGCTTTGGTATAATCCACCAGCTTACTGACTTCTTCTTTATCTTGGTTTAACCATTGTAAGATGCCAGCCAGTTCATTTTGCAAACCAATGTCACCTGCTTTATTAAACGCCTGTTTCAAATCGTCATTAAATGGCGCTATTTTCTCAGCAACTTCTTTTTCAGGGGCTGGTTTATATTCTTCATAGCCTTTAATCGCTGCTACTGTTTTGGTTTGTTTTAGATCCATGGTAAAGCCGACTAGTTGCTCGTTACCTAAGTTCAGCTCTTTAGCTTGTTCAAAGGCATCTTCTAATGAACCAGAGAAGAATGTTTCGCTAACACTCTGCAAGTCTTCCATCAATTCATTGATAGCTTGCTGTTCTTGCTCATTTAAATCACCATTGACCGACATCGAGAACGATAAATCACGTGATTGCGAAGACTCACTGACAAAGGCTTCGTTGTCGCCATTTTTGCTATAACTGCTTGCAGACTTACTTTCGTATGCATCAGCAAAGCTAATACTTACTTCGTCACCTTCAGCGGTGGTGAAAGTGTACTCTGCGTTATTACTTAAACTGATGTATTGAGCTTGGCTTACTGAAACCGCATTAGGTTTAGGATTGAACAAGTCTTCTTCTAATTCATCAATACCTTTAAAGATACCTTCTTTAGACTTTTCGATACCCTCTTCGATGTCATCGTTAAGAATACCTGACTCTTTAAGCTCATCATACGCATCGTCGATGCCCATTTGCACACCTTTACGTGCATCACCTAGCATGCCTTTGAGTTTTTCATCATCAGCACCATCGGCTTTTGCTTTACGAAGTGCACCGCCAACAAAGTCGAGTACGTTTTTCACGATCTCTTCAAAGTCGAACAAGGGTTTATCTTTTTTCTCTTCGGCTTTAGGTAAACCTAGTGCCTCAGCAAGTTTATCATCAAGAACTTTTGCCGCGAGCTCACGACCGCGTTGTTGATAACTATCTTGACGATTTTGAATGGTAGGCTGCTGCAGAGCCTGTTTACCATTGTATTTATTCACATTTGTATTAGGCATATAGCCTAGGTTGCCAATTTTCATGATCCGACTCCATGTTATGGTTAACTCATTATCGGCCAAAAACCAAAGAACTTAAGTTTTTTGTATAAAAAAACGACACTAAAATAAATAACAAAACTAGACAAATCCTCAGCGCTCCCTACAATAGCGCCGTTATAAAGCTAAGAGATAAAAGGTAATCAGCCATGGCGGTTATAAAAATTGATACAACTCAATATGATGCACAATTGAGTGAGAAAGAGCAGCGCATCACCTCACAGTTTCGACGTTTTGGGGTCGAAAAATTAGAAGTGTTCGGCTCTGATCCTATTCATTACCGCCAACGTGCAGAGTTTCGTGTTTGGCATGAAGGTGAAGACCTGTTTCACATCATGTTTGATCAACAAACTAAAGAAAAGATCCGTGTTGATGAGTTTGACCCTGCAGCACCTTTAGTGGGTGAAGTGATGCAAGCGATGATCGAAAACTTAAAAGACAATGAAGTTCTGCGCCGTAAGCTGTTTCAAATCGATTACCTTTCAAGCTTAAGTGGTGAGATCCTTGTTAGCTTGTTGTATCACAAACAACTAGATGAACAGTGGCTCCAAGCAATTAAAGAGCTTAAAGCAAAACTGAGCACACAGTTTAAGATTGATTTTATTGGCCGTGCACGTAAGCAAAAAGAAGTGATTGGTAATGATTACGTTATCGAGCGTTTAAACGTAAACGGTAAAGAGCTTATTTATCAGCAAGTCGAAAATAGCTTTACGCAACCGAATGCGAAAGTAAACATCAAGATGCTAGAGTGGGCACAAGCGCTTTGCCAACCCCTCAATAATGACTTACTGGAGTTATATTGTGGGAATGGTAACTTTTCGATTGCTCTTGCGGGTTCATTCGACCGGGTATTAGCCACTGAGATATCAAAATCATCGGTTTACTCAGCACAATACAATATTGCACAAAACAAGGTTGAGAACTTAGATATCATTCGTATGTCGAGTGAAGAGTTCACTCAAGCAATGAAAGGCGAACGTACCTTCTCTCGTTTAGATGGCATAGACCTGAAAAGCTATAACTGCCAAACAATCTTGGTGGATCCACCACGTGCTGGAATGGACACGCTAACTTGTGACCTAGTTGCGAACTACGACAACATTATTTATATCTCGTGTAATCCCGATACCCTAGAACGTGACCTTGATCACTTATGCAAAACCCATGAAGTAAAACGTTTTGCAATTTTTGATCAATTCCCTTACACCCATCACATTGAATCAGGTGTGTTTTTACAACGTAAATAAAATCACTCTGCCAGCGCAGCAAATAGCGCTGGCAACTGCTGCTCGCTGAATACAGCTATACCATTGTCAGTTAACAGCCTTGCAGTTAACCCCATCCCTGAAATTTTCTTTCCTGAATGACTACCATCGTAAATAGTATTGCGACCACATGACGGGCTTGATTCTTTTAACAACGCATAGCGAATGCCCTGTTTTTTGCAAAGTTTAAGTGCTTGTTCTGCGCCATAAGCAAACTGCACTGTGACATCTTGCGCATCTTTGGTAAGTACTCTACCCACTTTGATTTCTGCAGGCGGCCTTGGTGTAGGTAAGCCACCAGCTACTTCAGGGCAGAATGCAACGAGCCTTCCTTGCTGTTTAAGAGTTTCTAAACCAGGATGGAGTAAGTTTTGCGATTGCCCGTCATAACGAACAGGGTTTCCTAACAAACAGCTTGAAACTAATAGTTTTTGCATTTGATTTACTAATAAAAAAGCTCCGCGAACGGAGCTTTGAATTAAATTGAACTAATTAGCTTATTTATCAGCTAGGTAGTTAATTAAATCTGCCATGCTCTTTGCATCACTGATGCCTGAGTCCGCACCTAAGATTAAGCGATATTTACCATTAACAATAAAAGTTGGAACGCCTTTTAAAGCACCTTTTTGTTGGTAGTATTCTTGGTCGCGTTTCATTTTAGACGCCATAGTACGTACAGAAAAGCTGTTGTAGTACTTATCAAAATCTTCAGCCGATACACCTTGTGAAACAAAGATGTCTTTCATATCAGCTAGTTCGTTAATACGAGCACGCTTACCGTGAATATGATTAAACACAGCGGCTACTAACGCGTCTTTCTGTGGTAACACATTAGCCGTCGCATAACCTTGCGCTAAAATGGTTTGAATTTCTGGGTCACGAGGACCTGAAAAATCAACATGGCTCTTTTTGAATTTAACGCCATCTTTAAGAAGTGTTTTAAGCTCTTTCACAACTGGCTCGAAGTTATTACAGTGTGGGCAGTAGAATGAGAAGAACTCTTTTACTTCTGGCTTTTTAGAAGCGCGTGCATCAATCGTTTCATAATGCTTACCTTCTTCATATTGAGCAGCTGAGGCATTTGCCGCTAAACCTAGCGTGGCAGCCATTAATACAGCTTTTACTAACTTGATCATTACTTCTTTACTCCAAAATTATTGTTTTAATAAAAATTCGACTAATTCATCAAGCATCTGCTGGCTCTTGATGGTATTTAAATTAATTTTGTATTTATCATTGACGATAAAAGTTGGTACACCTGTTAAGGCGCCCATGTCTGAATATTTTTGCTGCTTATCTTGCATCGCTTTTTCAGCGCTAATCACTGGCATGCTTGCAATTTCAGCATCAAACACTTCATTACTAATACCATTAGTTGCAAGTAGTGCTTTAACGTCTTTCATGTCTTTAAGTAAGGCACGTTGTCTATGGATGCTGTTAAAGATTTGATCAGCTACTTGTTCTGCTTTGCCATGTTGCTTAGCAATTAAGTAGGCATAGCTTAAGTTACTTTGAGTTTGCTTAGACACACCGCCTAAAAAGTTAACATGACTTTTTACAAATTCAGTCCCTTCAGGAAGACTTGCCGTTAATGCTTTTGCAACTGGTTCAAACTGAAAACAGTGTGGGCAATAAAATGAAAAGAACTCGGTTACTTGAGGTGTTGCACTTTTCTCAACTTTTAATACTTCGTATTGATTACCTGCTTCAAAATCAGCAGCAAAGGCCGCAAAAGGTAAACATAAAATGAGTAGACTTAACTTTAATTTTTTAAACATTGTTCTCTCGACTTTATTAACTTTAAAAATTTATGGTAATAATTTTAATGGTGCTTCTTGTAGCGCTGCAAGCTGTTCTTTTAACGCTAGTATTTGCTGCTCCCAGTATTTGTCTTCAGCAAACCATGAAAAGTTCCGCGGGAACGCAGGATCATCCCATCTTTTCGCCAACCAGCCCATGTAATGCACCATTCGCATCGCTCTAAGTGGTTCAATCAGCTTTAATTGGCTGTGATCAAAATCGCAAAATTCTTCGTACGCTGCGACTAAAGTGTCTAACTGTAACAGTTGATTGTTACGATCGCCACTGAGCATCATCCAAAGATCTTGAATTGCAGGCCCTTGTCGGCTGTCGTCTAAATCAACAAACATTAATGCATCACCAGACCACAGTATATTGCCGGCATGACAGTCACCGTGCAGACGAATAGTTTCAACATTTTTATACTGCTGTGTAGTTTCTTTGATCACTAAATCTAAAATAGTATAAAAGGCGTTCTCTAATGCCATTGGCACCAAGTTACTTGCCTGTAACTGAACTTTAGCTGTCTTAAGATATTCTTCACAGCTGATCACAGGTCTATGTTCAAATGGCTTTGCTTTTGCTACTTGGTGCATTCGCCCAATTAAGCGGCCAAGTACATCAAGTTGATCTAAATTATCAACTTCAAAAATACGCCCGCCCACACTTGGGAATAACGTAAACAAATAACCATCATGCTCAAATAAGCTTTGCCCTTCGATAATAACAGGTGCAACAACTGGCACTTCGGCCTCAGCGAGTTCAAATGCAAATGCATGCTCTTCTAAGATTTGCGCCTTACTCCAGCGCTCTGGACGGTAAAACTTAACAACATAACGATGGCCATCTTCTGCTTTAAATTGATAAACACGGTTCTCGTAGCTATTTAATGCCAGCAGCCCTGATTCAGCATAAACACCGATACTTTCAACCGCATCTAAAATTGAATCGGGTGTAAGGTCTACAAAACTAAATTTACTCATAATGCCTCATCATATAAAAAAAGCGGGAAAATCCCGCTTTTTATTCATCCGCTCAGTGTACTTAATTATCGCGCCTTAAAGAAGTTACTCGGCTGTGAAATCTGCACATCAGGCTCACCATCGACAGAAAGTACGAACTCAAACTTCGTCATCGGCTTTTTCAAATCATATGGATCAACAACCAATGACAGTGGCACGTTATAAGACTCGCCAGAAGGTACTGTGAAAGTTTGTTTGCCAATGTACTCAAAGTTATCAAGCCCTTCAACACGAATATTAAAGGTTTGCTGATGCTGAGCTTTGTTAATTACTTTTAGTGTATAGGTGTTTTCAACTAGGCCATTAAAGTCAACACGGTATAGCTGATTACGGTCACGGATGATATCCAACTCCATCGGTTTACGCATCGCAATATTTGCCACCAGCGCCCCTGTTAACACCACTAAGATAACTAAATAACCAATTAACTTAGGGCGCAGTGCGTGTGTTTTGTTGTCTGGCGTTTCTAAGTTGCGTTCTGTGGTGTAGGAAATAAGGCCGCGTGGGTAATTCATTTTATCCATCACCCCATCACACGCATCGATACATGCACCACAGTTAATACACTCATATTGTAAGCCGTTACGAATATCGATCCCCGTAGGGCACACCTGCACACATAAGTTACAGTCGATACAATCACCTAAGCCAAGCTCTTTTGGATCTTGCTTGCGTGAACGTGGGCCGCGGCTCTCACCACGTGCCTCATCATAGCTCACGGTAAAGGTATCTTTATCGAACATAGCTGATTGAAAGCGAGAATAAGGACAAATGTGTAAACACATAATCTCGCGCATCCAACCCGCATTACCATAAGTACAGACTGCAAATACGGCTAAACAAATATACGAATACGCTGTTGCATCAAGGGTAAAAAGATCAGGTAGCAACTGGCGGATAGGCGTAAAATAACCAACAAAAGTAAACGCTGTATAAAGTGAGAATAACCACCAGCTACCGTGCTTGGCGCTTTTTCGCCAAAACTTATCAAAGTCCATCGGGCGTTGATCTAGTTTCTTTCGCTGATTAGCTGTACCTTCAAACTTTTCTTCAAACCAAATAAAAATGAAAGTCCAAACAGTTTGTGGGCAAGTATAACCACACCAAACCCGTCCATAGAAAGTAGTTACTAAGAACAACGCAAACGCCGCCAACATTAAAATGAAAGCAAGGATAGTCAGATCTTGTGGCCAAAGCGTTAAACCAAAAATGTTAAACTTTTGCCCTACCAAATCGAACAGTACAGCTTGCTGGCCATGGAAGTTGATCCAAGGTAGTAGCATGAACGCAAGCATGCCGATAAAACCAATTCGCTGCCTTAACAATTGGTGTAAGCCAGTTACAGCTCGAACATAAATACGGTTACGTGGATTAAATCTATCATCGAGGGAAGCATTTTCCGGTTTCTGGATTTTTACTTCCGTTGGGATATTTTTAACCTTAATCTGATTATCCATTAAAATTCCTCAACGCCACTAGGAAATAATACTCAAACATATGTTTGCAGTAAGAGGTTTCTGTGCCAATAAGCAAATCAGAATACATCTCATTACGTTCAAAGATTTCTGAAACTTTAAATCTATATATTGCATTATACTCAATCTATGGAAAATTTCAGGGTTAGATTTCATATACGAACTTTTAACTATTTAATCGTATCTGCTTGCTTTTAAAACAACCATTTTATTAAACTTGCAGCTACCACCTATTCATTTAGATCAAAGTTTATTGGACTATGAAAAAATTTCTCATCTTAGTGCTTATAATTTTAGCACTTTTCACAATTGATCATCCTTTGATCAAAGAACCTAGGGACAGGTTACTAGGTGAGGGAGTCGGTATGATTTCTGATGCTAGTAAGGTAAACCGAAGTCCTGCCGCTAATATGGCTAAAAATAATATTAAGTCACAACTTAATTTATCAAACTCAGAGCTTGAGTATATTGAAGACACATTCACTACCGACGATAAACTACAACTCTTTCACCTTCATTATTGCCGTGAAAAAGATATTAACTTGTACTTTTATGGCGAACGCTTGAATCGTGTTTGTAGTATTGTTTCGAATGCGCTTGAAGAAAGGCTAAACAAGTAATGGACTTTTCTGCTTTAAACAAAAAAACCAGCGACTCGTTTGCTAAACAACGTAATATGCTAAAGAAGCTGGGCAAGGGTCAAACCTTATACTGCGAAGAGTGTAAAGGCCCCCTCACCTTAGATTTGAAAACTGATCAGCCAGGTAAAGGCGTTGTATGCTGTGCCAAAGGTTGCACAAACATCTTACTCGAGCTGGGTTAGTTCCAGCTCTCATCATTATATAGTTGGCTATTTACAGCAACGACTTCAATTAACTCTGCAAAGCCAGCGGCGAATTCATTCATAACTTCATATTGCTGCTGGCATAGTTGCCCTTCTGATAAACCATTATCAGTTGCAAGGGCTGCAATTTCACTCGCTTCAAGGGTAAAAAAGCCTAAGCTTTGCAGAGCTGTAGCCAAAGCTTCTTTTAACTCATCAGCTAACTGTGGCGCGCTTAATAGCTTGTTAACGTAACCTTGCGCACCATGCATAAAACCTTGGCTCCAATGCTGACATTCTTGAATATCTAGGTATTGTTGCCCTTGCGAGCTCAGCTGTAGGCTCACAGGTAATGCAAAACCCGTCTCGAATACTTGTTCGCTGATCTGTTGATATAAAGCCATAAATGCAAACAGCACTTGCTCATCCATTTGCCCATCAGAACCAGGTGCAACTTCTTCTAACCACTGGTGAACATCAAGCGGCTCAGGAGCACAGATCACCGCAAATAAATAACCTTGGGTTTGCGCCAAGCTAAGCGCATCTTGATGCTGCGCTAAAAACTGACTTAAAAGCTCGCTTTGCTGCTTTGAAAACTCAGGTAATTGCATACTATTCAATTAATCCAATTTAAAAGTTAAGCGGATAACGACCTTCGTTATCAGGACGACCAAGAAACTTCGCAGCATCATGCACTTCTTTCGGTAAGCTTGCTTCAGGTTTAATATAACCAGCTACTTTAAAGTCTAGGTTCGCTTTTAATACTGCATCAGCTTCAAGCCCTAAACGGTTTTCAGGGTCTACAAGTACTGCTACATCACCGGATTTACAGCTTAAACGGCCACTTAAAGGACCAATGCTAAACCAGTTATTCATTCCTTTCACATCAATGTTCGGGCTCGCAATTTCGCCGCTTAGACTTTCACAATAAGGCTCGCCTGAACTGTACTCATCTAAATCTACAATCACACGACCTTGCGCACTAATCGGCAAAGGTAGTTGTAAACGTTGCATGGCACGTTCAACTGTTAAGCGTAAAGTAGTCTTTTTCACAGTAACTGCTTGGTTAAATAAACCGTAAGAAAAATCAGCATGGCCTGAAATATCCGCTTTATCACGAGGATCACCAAAACGTACCGTACCCACTAATTTACCTGTAAACAGTGACCACCCCGACAATTGCCAACGCACATTGTTTAATTGCTCACCATCAAAACGTACCTGCATAATGCGCCCGTCCCATAGCGTGCCACTGGCTTTACCTAATTGTAATTGCTTTGGTAAATGTGGCTTGGCTAAATCAAGTGCAACGGCAGCGGGTGTTTTTACCAGCGTAAACACCAAAAAACACATCACAAACACTGTGATTAATAAAATAACTCTTTTCATCGTTTACTTCTCTAGTACCAAACGACTTACACGAACAAAGCCTGATTTGTCATCTTTACTTAAATCTAAATTCTCGATTAGCACACCATGTGAATTAACCAGTTCATCTAACCATTCAACAAGGTTATTAAACTCAACAGAGTCAATGGTTAAACGAAGTGAATTGTCATTTGGTTGCATTTTGCTAATGATAATTTGATAACGATTACGGGTGCTATTAACGATTTGGCTTAAGCTACGGCTGCTCGTATTACGTGCATTACCACTCGCTTTAAGTTTAACAATACTTTCATCAACCCACGCCAACAGCTCTTGCTGTTTTATTGTGTCTTGCTCTGCTTTTTCGATAGCAGCGTTAAGTGGACGAAAGACCCCCATAACCAGCACAAAAATAACAAACACACCACCTGCAACCATTACAAGTTGCTGCTCTTGTTCTTTTAACGAGCGCCAATAATTGATTATTTGGTTTTTCATGCCGCACCTCGTAACTTAATTTCACCAACGACATAATCACCATCATTGTTCAGCGAGCCTTGATCTACGGTTAAGCCACGCTGCTCTAAAATTGCTTTTACTTTACTGAATGACTGGAAATCTTTGCCGCGCGCGCGAATACGTAATTCGTTACGACCTTGATCATAGCGAAGCGTTTCTGGTGTGAAGTCGTTTACTTCACTAAAAATCGAGACAAGATCGTTAGTCAAATCTAAGAAGCCAGCAGTGCTGCCACCTTCTATCAATGCAAGTTCGCTGCGAATTTGACTACGGATAAGCTGAGGTCGCACTTTTTTATTTGGAAAAGCACGCTGATAATTAGCAACCACTTCTGCTTTTGCGGCTTCAAGCTGGTTATTTAACTTATAAAGCTCAAGCGACTTAACACCCACACTGCAAACTAGTGCAACACCTGCTGCAATAGCTGCTTTTTGCCAATAGCCCCACCAAATCGCTGATTTTTTCTTAAGTTGATAAACACCTTGGCGAAGGTTGAATTTCACTTCAGGTAACTGCTTAGCAAATAAGGCTAAAGGTAAATCGTATTGCTGCGTTTGAGCACTAAGGTTAACTGTATCAGGAAAAGCCGTTGCAGGGCTAAAGTGTGCAACATCAGGGTTACCTAATGCTGTTAAATAGCCAGCAAGCCAATTCGGCTCTACAGCGGCAATATGCCAGTTACCCTGTTTACATAGCCACTGGCCATTAAGCTCAATAGCGCGTAACTGAGTATTGTCATCAACATCAGGTAACAATAAAGCATCCGGCAGTATTTTATATACTTCGATGCCATGCTCATTAAACTCTGCTAGCCATTGCTCAAACCATTCACGATCGGTCATCGCGATGTTAATAGCGTGCTTTTCATCAACAAGTGTTGGCTCAGCAATCGCTATGAACAAGTCATCAACATCACAGGCTATTTCTTCTTCTAGCATGTAAGGAAGTGCTTGCTCTAACTTACGGTTCCACTTAGTTGGTAGGGTAACTGTTTTAAGTTGTACCTGATCGCTTGGTAAAAGTGCGACTACTTCCCGTGATTGTGCTTTTTCTGTTAGCTCACCAAGTTGTGTTGCATTGGCAATTTCGCCGCTAGCAATTATTTCTTGTTCTATTGGTGAGTAAATTAGCCAGTTAAGGCTGTCTTTTAACGTTTGACCCGTACGGATCAACAATATCTCTGTCACTGTACGCCTCCAAATTTTCGCGCCAGTATCGTTACTGTACCATTAGTGGCATGGAGTAAGGTGGTCATCGAAAAACGCAGCTCTGCAAATTCAGCCTGCGTTTGTAGTTTAAAATATTCACTGTTGATACTGAATAGATTTTCAACGGCTTTCACGTTTTGTGCGCCTTGTTGGTTAACCTCTTCAAAAAAAGCTTCTAAATCATCATATCCATCTTGAGGACGTGATGATAATACCGCTTCAGCGCCTGAAAGGCTTAAGCCATCAATAAGCGAGCTTAATAAAATCGCACTTTCTGCAGGTAGTGTATTAACGTTTATTTGCAGCAACTCACTGCCAGGAATAACACACACAAATGGTAAGAGTTTCTCCATAACGAGTGGGTTAAAACCTTTTACCAAACGAAGTTCAGAGGTCGAAGCAAAGTAACTATTTGCCGTCATATATGGGTATTGTCGAGATAAATACTCATCTTCTTCTGCACCCGAGCGATAGGTAATACTATCTTCATCTAACCAATCAAACACACTATCGGCCATGGCTTCTTCTGATTCATCCGTTGGTAAATTCTCAATGTTTTCTAATAATGCCAACAATGCCTTATGTGCTGGGTTCGTTTTATTATTTGGATCCGTCTGCGGATCTGGTTTTACATGCAATGCATTTAAGTTTAAACATGCTTGTAAATCTGTAATCGTGCCACTTAAGGTACCATTATCAACAGGATAAGGAACCCCGCCCTGCTGCGCCCAAATTTGCTCTAAATGCGTTTTATCAGGATCATCTTTTTTAGTTTGTTTTAGTGCTTTAATTGCCAGCTCTTCAGCTGCAAAGGCATACCATTTAGCCTGTTGATGGTTTTGAATATTGCTACTACGCTGCACTTGCACCATTAAATTAGCACTCATCTCAACGGCTAACATCGCAGCCAGCGCCACAATAAATAGCACAATAACAAGCGCCGCACCTTTGGAGCGATTCATTGTAGTCATGACTAGCCACCCGTTCCGCTATTATTATTGTTATTACCATTAGCGCCGTTATTACTATTATTTGTTTGAGTAGTTACTTTGCCCTCACCTGGCACCAAAAACACGCGACGAATTGGCTCCTGTTCTATTTTTTGAATAGTGACTGCAACCGCTTTTGGCAGCGCTTTAATTTGCCACTGCTCTTGCCACTCATCTTTGTCATCTAAAAATTCAAATTTCAGATCTTCAATATCTTCCAAAATGACTTGTGAGCGCGGCTCCATGTTATCTAGTTGATCAACATACACCCGATACACTCGTTCAAGATTATCATCTATCACGCGATAACCAACCGCTTGCAGTTCAGAGCGCGGTAATAGATTAATCGGGTTAATCCAACCATCACGAACAAAGCCAATGCCATCGTATTGGCTATCAAGAATATAACGACCAGCCAAAACATACGTGTCTTGAAAATCACCAGCTTCGTTTCGAACCTGACGCTTAGTCATTTGACTAAAATCTTGGTCCATCAAACGAAATAAGGTTTGATAACCATTTAACTCAGCAATCGTCTCGTCTGAGGCTTCTTTTGCTTTGGTTGTCGAATCAAGAATTTGATGGGTCGATAACACAACAAAGGCTAAAATGCCCATGGCGACAATCACTTCAAGTAAGGTAAAACCACGTTGCTTCACTACTTATCACCTTTATTCAAATAAGTAGAAAGCTCATACACTGGGTATTCAAGTTTTTCATCGGCGAACACATTAATGGTGACCTTTACAAAGGTTTTATCAGCAGTGGGAACCACGTCCTGACGCCAATACCATTCAAAACCAGCGAGCGTTTCAGTGCCTTTAACGCCATTTTTACCTGTCCATTTATCACCTTTGGCGCGTTGCTCAACCATTACGTTCTCAGCAACCCAAGAAGCATAAGTTTGTTCTTCAATCGACGAAAGATGATTAATATGCTCACCGGTTGCCTGCATTGCGGCAATGCCAGCCATTGCACAAATAGCCAGTGCAACCATCACTTCAAGTAAGGTAAAACCTGCTGACTTATTCATTATTCAGGCTCCATACGGAACTTTACCGGGGCCATAAATTCGCCTTCGATAAAATACTGCGGTTCACGCTCTTCTTTAAGCTCGTAAACCAATTGAAACGCACTGACTTCGCCAGAAGATAAAATAAGTACCTGTGGTATTTTAAGCTTTTGAAGCTCAAGTAGGCTGTCTTCGTCACCACCGCTCATTAATTCACGCCAGTTTGACTGCTCTAGTAAGTTATCTTGTGCCCAGGCTAAATCATCAAGGTTAAGAGTGAGCTTAAAGCGTTCATCAACCTTAATTGGGGCAAACAATTTTTCACGGTCAAAAGTAACCCACTTATCACCGTCAAAAACTAAAAATTCAAATGTATCTTGGTCAAGATGAAAACCCAGTTCAACCTGATTTAAAATCGCAAACTCAGACGCCATATTAATCGTAGTATGTAATCTGAGCGCTTGTTTTTCGAGTTCTTCTTCAGCACCTCCATCAAAACTGTAGGCAACCATTTTGGTGACAAAACCAATCACCACGAGCACCATTAATATTTCGATGAGGCTAAACCCTTTCGCGTGCTTAGCACGGCCAGCCAAACGCAAAAGACCAAGGCTTACCATAATAGTAAGCCTTGATGTGTATAAGCTTTGTTCAGTTGGCTGAATTTAGGCATTATTACTTTTCTTCATCCCAGTTACCGATGTCATCATCAGTACCTGCTTCACCATCAGGACCCATTGAGAAGATATCAATTTTACCGATTTCTCCTGGGCTGATTAGCTGGTAAGGATTACCCCATGGATCTTCTGGTAACTTCTCAAGGAAACCGCCATCAGGAAAACGCTTTGGAATTGGCTCAATGCTTGTTTTATTCACTAGCGCTTCTAAGCCTTGCTCTGTGGTTGGATACGCTTTGTTTTTAAGCTTGTATAGGCTTAACGCATCTTCAATTTGTTGAATATCTAAGTGTGCTTTATCGATTGCAGCTTCTTCTTGCTGACCCATGATATTTGGCGCCACAATTGACATGATCATACCGATAATAACCAGTACTACCATGACTTCTAGTAATGAGAAACCTGACTGTTTGTTCACAAAAATACCTCTAACTTTCTTCAAAAATTTATTATAGAGCGGCAGTGTTAGCTGCTAATTGCTCTAGTGTTCCCTAATTTAAAGACCTACAGCCTTATTCATTGCCATAATCGGCTGTAGTATTGCCATAACAATAAACAATACAATTACCGCCATTGAAGCAATCATCGCGGGCTCTAATAGTTTCAGAGACACGTTTACCATGCTCTCAAACTCACGATCTTGGTTATTTGCAGCACGTTCCAGCATTTGCTCAAGTTCACCTGATTTTTCACCACTGGCTATCATGTGTAGCATCATAGGTGGGAAAAGTTTGGTTTGTTGAAGTGAAGCACGAAGGCTCGCCCCTTCACTTACACGTGTTGCAGCATCTTGCACCGACTTTTTCATTTTTTCGTTAGCCAGTACACCACCAGAGATACGCATCCCTTCAAGTAGCGGCACTGAGCTTGACGATAAAATACTTAAAGTTCGGGCAAAACGCGCCGTATTAACACCGCGAGCTACCTTACCAATGCCCGGTAAATGCAGCACTTTTTCGTCATACCAGTAACGAATATGCGGCTGTTTAAGCGCTTGCTTAATGGCCACAGCTAACACGGTTATAATGACTAAACTAATAAACCAGTAGTTTTGCACAAAATTACTGGCGGCCATTACCCATTCAGTCGTCCAGGGTAATACTTGTTTTGATTTTTCGAAGGTCTTCAAGATTTTAGGTACCACAGTACCTAACAATACAGAGACAATCGCAATAGCAAATACCACAAGAATGGTTGGATACACCATCGCCTGTGTGATTTGACTACGCATATGCTGACGTTGTTCCGTGTAATCTGCTAAACGATTTAAAACTTGGTCTAGGTGACCCGATTTTTCACCAGCTGCCACCATAGCACGATACAAATCATCAAAGACATGCGGAAACTCGCTCATGCCATCAGCTAAGGTATAACCTTCAACAACCTTTGAGCGCACTGCCATAAGCATGCGCTTTAAACGCGGCTTTTCACATTGCTCAGCCACCGCCATGACAGCCCCTTCAACAGGTAATGCTGACTGGATTAAGGTTGCAAGCTGACGAGTGATTAATGCTAAATCTGAAGTCGAAATTTTTGGTTTAAAGAAACTCCCAAATAAAGAGCCCTTTGCCCCAGTCGCTTGCTTTTCACCTTCTGCAGCAGCAACGACCTCTAAAGGCATTAAACCTTGATCGCGCAAAGTTTGGCGGATTTGCTTTACCGTATCGGCTTCAAGAATGCCTTTTTTCTCTTTACCTCTGCCGTCGAGGGCACGGTATTCAAATGCTGCCATGATTAACCTTCCTCACGTGTTACACGCAAGACTTCTTCTAAGGTAGTGCGACCTGCAAGTACGCGATTACAGCCATCTTGGCGAATACTTGGGCTATGTTTACGAATGTACTTCTCAACACTTTGTTCGCCTTTACCGCTGTGGATCATTTCGCGAATTGTTTCATCAACAACCAGCAACTCATGAATACCAGTACGACCGCGATAACCATTAAAGTTACACTCTTCACAACCAACTGCACGATAAATTGTTGGCGGCTCAGCAGGATTGACACCTAATAACTGACACTCGCGCTCATCAGCAATGTGACCTTCTTTACAGCTATTACATAAAGTACGCACTAAGCGTTGTGACAATACACCGAGTAACGATGATGACAGTAAGAAAGGCTCTACACCCATATCTTCCATACGCGTGATAGCACCAGCAGCTGTATTAGTATGCAGTGTTGACATAACCAAGTGACCGGTTAATGACGCTTGCACACCAATTTGTGCTGTTTCAAGGTCACGGATCTCACCCACCATTACGACGTCAGGGTCTTGACGAAGGATGGCACGTAAGCCTCGGGCAAAGGTCATATCTACCTTGGTATTAACCTGAGTTTGACCAATGCCTGGGATCTCGTACTCAATTGGATCTTCAACGGTAAGAATATTACGGTCCCGTGAGTTGATTTGGCTCATACCCGCATACAAGGTGGTACTTTTACCAGAACCCGTAGGACCGGTTACTAAGATAATACCGTGCGGCTTACTGATTAAATCAGCAAACAATTCACGGTTACGCTCAGTCATACCTAAATCTTCTAGGTTCAGGCGTGCGTTGTTTTTATCAAGTAGACGTAGCACGACACGCTCACCAAAGCTTGATGGCATAGTCGATACACGCACATCTACGGCACGACCAGCAATACGCAAACTAATACGGCCATCTTGCGGAATCCGCTTTTCAGCAATATCTAGTTTCGCCATAACCTTAATACGCGACACCAACAGTGAAGCGAGTTTACGATTCGGCTTTAAAACTTCTTTTAATACGCCATCAACCCTAAAGCGAATTACCAGCTCTTGCTCAAAGGTTTCGATATGAATATCTGAAGCACCTTCTTTAATTGCTTCGCTAAGCATCGCGTTTATCAGCTTGATGATTGGCGCATCATCATCACCAGCAAGGAGATCTTCAGTTTGCGGTAACTCATCTGCAAGCGAGAATAAATCAACCTCGTTGCCGATATCTTCCATCATTTGCTGTGTTTCAGAACTATCACGCTGATAAGAAGCCTCAAGCAACAGCTCAAATTTATCATCAGGTAATTGTTCTAGCGAAAAACCATGACCCGCAATACGACGCACCTCAAGTAAAGCGTTAACATCCAACTCACCGCGGTAATAAACTGTCCAGTTGTCTTGATCTTTACCTAACAGCACACCTGTGCGACGCGCATACGAAAATGGCAACCGCTTAGTTGGCAAGCTAACAAGATCATCACTTGTTAGCAGCTCATCATGATTAGCTGATACGTCTGATGCTAGCTCGTCATTGATTTCAGAAATTGCATTAGTCATCATTGCGCTCATTCGCGTTTTGTTGTTTTAGATATTCTTCGTAAGTTGGTGGTAATACTAAGGCATCATCCCACTCTGGAAGAATTGGCGCATCTTCTAATGGCATTAAATCAATACCATCTTCTTTTTGTTTGTGTTGTTCGCCACGGATAAAGTTATATTTTGAGTGGCTTAATTTATTCATGCTGATGCCATCGCGAACAATGGTCGGGCGAATAAATACAATCAGGTTACGTTTACGCTTACTGGTGCTGGTTGAGCGGAATAAATGGCCAAGTACTGGAATATCACCTAATAATGGCACCTTAGAGACACTTTCTTGCACATCTTCATCAATCAAGCCGCCCAGTACAACCATACCACCATCATCAGCCATAACCGTGGTTTTAATGGCACGTTTGTTTACTGAAATATCGACCGCAGTAGCACCACTCACACTCGACACTTCTTGCTCAATCGTTAACTGAACTGCTGAACCGTCATTGATTTGTGGTGTCACTTTAAGTTTTACACCTACTTCTTGACGTTCAACTGTTTGGAATGGATTCGCATTATTTGAGCCTGTTTGCGAACCTGTGATAATCGGTACTTCTTGACCAACAATCATTGATGCTTCTTCGTTATCCATGGTCGTTACAGACGGCGTAGCAAGAATATTAGAGTTAGTATCGGTTGAAACAGCTTGGATAATTGCACCCCAATCGTTTTTAACAATCCCCATGGCTAAACCATTGATACCACCTAGTAATGAGGCAAGTGCCGTTAAGTCACCTTCTTGTGTTTCAGAAGTCTTGGTGACTGTACCAGTTTCGGTACCAACAACCGTACCTTCAATCGTTTTATCGCGTGCTTGCTCAGCTGCAACGGCTAACGAACCAACTGGTACTGTTGTGCCGTTGTTAAACTGCATCATTCCGCCTTGCTCTGAAATCCACTGTAAGCCTAAGTTGATACCATCAGCTTCTAAAACTTCAACAATGATAGCTTCAACTAAAACTTGCGCACGACGCACATCAAGACGCTCAATTACTTGCTCAAGCGAGCGCATAGTGTCAGGCTGTGCAGTAATAACAAGTGAATTTGAATCAGGGTGTGCTTCAATACTTGTTTCGTTTTGATTACGAGAGCGCGTTTTAGTTGCACCGCCTTGCGCATCTTCTGCTAGTGTTTTGCTTACGCCCTGCAATACTTTTACAAGGTCTTCTGCTTTGGCGTAATTAAGGTAGATAACTTTAGTGTTACCTTGGTTTTCTAATTCACCATCTAAACGGCTAATTAATTCAACAGCACGAGTACGCGCTTGCGCTTCACCACTGACAATCACACTGTTAGTTCGACCATCAGCAACTACTTTAGGAATTAGAAATTCTGGAACGCTTCCTTTACCGCCATCTTTATAAATATTCTCAACAACAGACACTACATCATCTGCGGTAGCAAACTTAAGCTTTACAATATCAACACGCTTGTCACCAGCTTGGTCAACAGAGCGGATAATTTCTACTAAGCGGTTAACTGACGCTGCATGGCCGGTCAACATCATCACGTTCGCAGCATTAAAGTTAGCAACGTGGCCGCCATCTTTTTGATCGCTAAATTGACGAACTAGCGGGCCAAGCTCTTGTACGCTTACATTTTTAACACGTACAACTCGCGTTACCATCATATCGCCACTGGCTTGGTTATCCTCAGTGATAAGCGGTACATTTGACTTTTTAGCGTCAGAGCTTTTTTCAATTTTGATAATACCGTTATCCATCTCTACAGCTGAATAACCATAAACCTCAAGTACATTTAAAAAGAACTGATAATAAAGCTTTTCATCCATTAACTCATAACTGCGCACATTTACTTTGCCACGCACATTTGGGTCAATAATGACGGTTTTATTTAAATTTTTACCAACGATATTAATAAACTCATTAATATCAGTGCCTTTAAAATTAGCCGCATACTCAACAGCTGAAACTGAAAGCGATAATCCTGTTAATAAAAAAAGCGCTGCATATTTAGCTAACCCTTTTTTGATTTTTGTGAGGTGTAGCGCGTGAACCATTCTATAAAAACTCCAAAGCTAGTTATTGCAGGCTAAATTGCACATCAATTTGCTCACCATCGCGTTCGATAGTGATACTTGCGTCAGTACTATTTCGTAATTCGTTTATTGCTGACATTGCCTGTTTCAAATCATTTAATTGATAGCCATTAATCGCAATAGCTAAATCATTATTCATTAGTCCCATTTGCTTAAATAAAGCAGGATCTTTACCTGGGCTTAAGCGGTACCCCACTAACTCGCCATCAACCATCGCTTGAGAGACGCGAATGTAGTCAAATAGTTTACCGGGATCGTCTAATACTTCTTCACGCGTTTCGATGAGCGCTTCTTTTACCTCTTCATCTTCAGTCGCATTTATTTCATTATTTTCGACAAGTTGAGGGCCTGCAGTTAATTCTGATTCATCACGCTCTGCTAACACTGGCATAGACACCGTTTTCGTAAAATCTAGACCATCAAGCATTAACGTTTCAAAACGACCGCTAACATCTAAAATTACTCGGTCAGGTAATACTTGAGCAAGCTTGGCGCGAGTGCCTTTAATTGCATCATCGACAACATAGGTTTCTTGTTTTCCTTGAGATTCGATAATAGCAAGACCTGCTTGGTCATTTTGGCTTACAGCAACAATGCCGGTTAGGTTAATACTTAGACGTGTTTCAGGGGCGTTGTTAATGACTTGATTTTGTTTAGCGGCAGACTTTTTAGTTTCGACAACAACTTTGCCGAATAAATTTTGCTCAATTATTTGTCGAGAACTGACAGTCTCAACTCGCTTTGCCATGGTATTAACACCTGTTACTGGCAATGCGCTTGTATCGGGTTCTGGCCATACAAGCCAAAACAGCTTGGATGACAAAAAAGCAATGTAAACAACAACTAACAGCACTACAAATGCACTTAGCTTGGCATGAGGTAAGCCGTTCAAAAACTGTTTAACTTGTTGTAAGTGTTGATCCATAAACTCTATTTCTTATTTTAATTTACTGCTTGATAGCTGGCCTATAGTACCTTTTCATTTTTCATTCAACAAGCACACGTATATTAAACTTTGTAAACAAGGTAAATTCAACGAACAGGGGCTGCAAGGAATAACTATGACTGTTTCTTTGTGATTAAGTTTCATGGTAAATTTTGCCTATATATCAGCAGCTATAAAAGAGCACAATTGTGTCAAAAGGTAACACTCATAAGTCACAAGACAAACAAGACGAATTAAGCGTGCGCCTTGATAAATGGTTATGGGCTGCCCGCTTTTACAAAACCCGTTCAATAGCAAGAGACATGGTGCAAGGTGGCAAAGTGCATTATAATGGACAACGTACCAAGCCCAGTAAAATTGTCGAGGTAGGTGCAGTAGTTAAACTACTACAAGGGGTCGATGAAAAGGTAGTGACAATTGAAAAGATCCTTGAAAAACGTCAAGGCGCCCCCATTGCACAAACCTTATACCAAGAAACTCAAGCAAGCATTGAGAAACGCGAAGCAAATGCTATCGCCCGTAAGAACAACAGCTTCTTTGCTCCACATCCTGATCGTAAACCAGATAAGAAGCAAAGGCGTGAACTGTTAAAAATGAAATCAAGTTAGGTAATGCAACTCATGCAACAAGATTTACTTCATCGTTATATATTTGATCAGCTCGATGTACGTGGTGAACTCGTACAAATTGAAAACACTTTTCAAGAGATGATCGCAAACCATAATTATCCAGCACCTGTGCAAACCTTATTAGGTGAACTACTTGTTGCTACCTGCTTATTGACGGCTACTTTAAAGTTTGAAGGCGAAATTGCCGTTCAACTACAAGGCGATGGCCCAGTAAAATATGCCGTAATTAATGGTGACGATAAACAAAACATGCGAGGCATCGCACGCCTTCAAGGTGAAGTAACCGGTAGCTCAATAAAAGACTTAATTGGTAATGGCTATATGGTTATTACAATTACGCCAACTAAAGGTGAGCGATACCAAGGTATTGTACCGTTAGAACACGATAGCTTAGATAAATGCCTTGAAAACTATTTTGAGCAATCGGAACAATTAAAAACACGTCTTTGGTTTGCAACTGAAGTAACAGCAGACACAGCAAAAGCAGCAGGCTTATTCTTACAAGTATTACCCGTTAATAAAGAAAAGTCGGTAGAAGACTTTACTCATCTAGAAGCGATTAGCAACACAATCAAAGATGAAGAGTTACTAGGTTTAGATGCTAACACTGTGCTGACTCGACTTTACCATGAAGATAATCCTCAGTTATTCGAACCACAGTCTATTAGTTTCCGTTGTGGTTGTAGCAGAGACAAAACAATTGCTGCACTAGTTAATGTAGGTCAAAACGAATTACTTGCCGACGTGCAAGCAAATGGTGAAGTAAAAATTAGCTGTCATTATTGCTTAAAAGATTACATATTCAACGAGCAAGATATTAAAGCCATTTTTAATTAATACATCATAATAAAAATTATTATATTCAAAGCCGCCATCAGTGCGGCTTTTATATTAAAAATAATATCAAAACTAATGATACCGGTGTCATGAAAATGCGTCATTTTATGACACCGGTATCATTGAAATTATTCATGTTTTTTGCCAAATATATGCCTTTTTAGGCCCTTCAGACACTCGAATATCCCTAATCCTTCTGTTACTATTATTTTAGCAAAAGGGAAAACTAAGAACCCCAGAGCTATCCCGTTCAATCTCTCACAATTTAGGTATAAACATGACTGCAAACGCTACTAGTTTTGTTGATCTTACAGCAGCTGAACTTGTCGAACACGCTATTCGTCGTGGCGAAGGGACTCTAGCCGCTAATGGTGCTTTTGTTGCTAAAACCGGTGCTCGCACTGGCCGCTCTCCAAAAGATCGTTTTATTGTTCAAGAGCCAAGCACTGAAAACGAAATCCAATGGGGCAACGTTAACCGCCCATTCGATGCAGACAAGTTTGACGCGTTATGGGCACGTGTAGAAGAACACGTGAAAAGCAACGACCACTTCATCTCTCACCTAGAAGTTGGCGCTGATCCTGAGCACTATTTACCAGTTGTAGTTACAACAGAAACTGCATGGCATCATATTTTTGCCAAAAACATGTTTATCGAACCTCAAACATACAATACTGCAGACTTCCCTGAGTGGCAGGTAATGAATGTACCTTCATTTGTATGTGACCCAGAGCGTGATGGTACTAACAGTGACGGCACTGTAATCATTAACTTCGCACAACGTAAAGTTCTACTAGCTGGTATGCGCTACGCTGGCGAAATGAAGAAATCAATGTTCTCTGTACAAAACTTCCTACTTCCTGCAAAAGGTGTATTACCAATGCACTGCTCTGCAAACGTAGGTGAAGCAGGCGACACTGCGTTATTCTTCGGTCTATCTGGTACAGGTAAAACAACATTATCTGCAGATCCTACTCGTTTCCTTATTGGGGATGACGAGCACGGTTGGGCACCTGGTAGCGTATTTAACATCGAAGGTGGTTGTTATGCTAAATGTATCGATCTTTCACAAAAGAACGAACCAGTAATTTGGAATGCAATTCGTTTCGGTACAATCTTAGAAAACGTGGTACTTGACGAAAACCGTGTACCAGATTTCCATGATACAAGCCTTACACAAAATAGCCGAGCTGCTTACCCACTAGAGCACGTTGAAAAACGTAAAGTAGAAAACCGTGCTGGTGAGCCAAAAGCCGTTGTATTCTTAACATGCGACGTAAGCGGTGTATTACCACCAGTTTCAGTACTAACTGAAGAAGCTGCTGCATACCACTTCCTAAGCGGTTACACAGCGAAAGTCGGTTCAACTGAAATCGGTTCTACAAGCGACATCGAGTCTACATTCTCAACATGTTTCGGTGCTCCTTTCTTCCCTCGTCCTGCTGGCGTTTATGCAGAGCTTCTAATGAAGCGTGTACGTGAATTCGGCGCTAAAGTATACCTAGTTAACACAGGTTGGACAGGTGGCCCTTACGGTACTGGTCAACGCTTCGATATCCCGACTACACGTGCTGTAGTTGATGCAATCGTATCAGGTAAACTGGCAGATGTTGAAACTCAACACATCGACGTTCTAAACCTAGATGTACCAGTGGCTGTTCCTGGTGTAGACAGCCAACTTCTTAACCCAATCAATACATGGGAAGATAAAGAGAAGTACGCAGAATATGCAAACAAACTAGCTTCTGACTTCACTGAAAACTTCGCTAAATACGATGTTTCAGAAGCAATCAAATCAGCAGGTCCAAAAGCTTAATACCAAGCTTACCCTCAGATTAAAAAACGCCAGCTATATGCTGGCGTTTTTGTTTTTGAGTATGAGTTAATGAGTTACGAGTTGCTAGAGTAAAGTTAGCGAGGGGAAAGTTGAAAGAGTAAAGTTTTAAGGCCTGGCGTAGGTTGGGTAGAGCGAAGCGAAACCCAACACATCACAGAGCTATCAGCTTTCAGCCGTCAGCGTTCAGCCGCGCGGTGGGGTTGTTTGGTGCTGCGTCTCCCTCTGGCTCTAGCCAAAGTGTTCTTGTAGGAATGGCTTCAGCCATGAATGTGTTTGTTATGGTCTGAATTCGGCACTGAAGTGCCTTATATGGACTCCTCCTATTGCACAATACCCTTCGTTAATTTTGTCAGACTGCGTGCTTATATGCGGGCTCATAATGAGGAGCTACCTCGGCTCTTTGATGTATTCGCGCCCTTGTGCCTCTTCTCCTACTCGGTGTTTTAACACGCCAGGCACTTTACAGGCTATCAAGGGTGGGTCTAACCGCTTAACGCAGGTTCTTGGTCAATACTGTTGTTTCTG
>NZ_JAKGBH010000062.1:0-24279 GCF_021532515.1 Pseudoalteromonas sp. PAST1
TTAACGAGGGCTTGATTATAGTGAGACCAGTTTGTGATTTTGCTCATTGTTGTTGCACGGGCTAGTAGGATATAGATGATCTGATCACAGGCTGGCAAGATAGTTCAAACTTTTAGGAAACAACGCCGCTTGTAGGGCAAGATGAAATTTTCCCCACGTATTACGATACTGTAGTACTTTATCACCGCGACCAGTACCATTTACTGCACCGTCATCTTTATTGTAGGTATAAACACCCGCGGCGTTACCATCCCACACTAAACTGTAGTTGGTGTTATAAACAACGTCATACCATGCACCCCATTGTTTGCCTAGTGTAATTTGACCATAGTCTTCATGTTTAAGGCCAACATAGCCAAGTCGGTTATATAAAAACTCATCTTGAATCGATTCAAAGCGATTATTATAAATAATGTCACTACTACCAACAGGGTTTACACCCCATTCTAATAATGCCAAGGCTTGCCAGCCATTTTTTAATTGACGCTTAAAATCTAAATTGATTCGTGATGCACCATTAACTACCTCTGTTTCACCTTGTGTATTAATAACCCTTGCATCTATAAAGCCACCTATAGTGACACTATTGGTTTGATCGTTGTAGATCTCGATGGCATTCGCTGTAGGCATGCTTATCATGCCCGCAACAAAAAAGGCAGCGTGTGTTCTTTTCATAATGTACCTTGATTAAATATTGTCCCTAATAGGTATAATTTAGTTAAGAGTCGGAGATTATCAAAGCTAAAATTGGGTCAAAAGTGAAAAATTATCATGCAACAAACCTTGTTTGAGGAAAAATTATTCACTTTAGGTTCACAATATCGAATTATCAATGAGTTAGTGAGCTTAAAATATAGACACTTTCTGACTCAGCGTTCTCAGCATCAATTTTGTATTCGGAGTTTCAGCGCCCAATCCATACAATAAGGTCATAAAATAGCAGTCGAGTAATATAGCAGCTTTAACTTTATTAAATTGGGGTTGATCGGCAAATACTAATGATTGAATTAGTTCCATGTGTTGTTGTTGAAAGGTTTTGCAAAACAAGCGTTGGCTAAAAAGCACTTTATAAAAGCGGTGATGTAAACAGTAAAATTGATAAAAGTATTGAGCATAATGATTGATTTTAAGACGAGGAGGGCGGTGAATGTCGGTTTCTTTGGCAAGTTCTAATACGTCATGAAACCTTAGATCAAGACATGCTTCTAAAATCGCAATTTTACTATCAAAATGTTTAAACAAAGTACCGATTGCAATACCACAAGTAGAAGATATTTGCCGTGTAGAGGTTTCATTGAACCCATGTTTAGAAAAAAGTTGCCAAGCAACATTTAAAATATGCTGATGTGTCTTATCGTAATTCCCCATAGCTAATATCTTAATTTTTATAGTTAAATTTAAAAGTGAGCGCGTTCACTTATAAAAGTGAGCGTGTTCACTAAATGTAGACCTAACAATTTAAGTTGTAAATTGAGGAATTGATTTAACTAATCTTTCATGGCGTGCCAAGCGGCTTTAGTTTAAAATTGCCCGCAGTTTCGTTTTTACTTTTTACCCGCTGGAGGGTACCGCTATCATTAGTACAGCTAATATCACCATGCAATTTGGTGCTAAACCTTTATTCGAAAATATTTCAGCAAAATTTGGAGACGGTAACCGTTACGGTTTAATCGGTGCGAATGGCTGTGGTAAATCAACCTTCATGAAAATCCTAAGTGGTGAACTAGAGCCATCTTCAGGCAATGTCAGCACAGATCCAAACGAGCGTATTGCTAAACTAAACCAAGACCAGTTTGCTTACGAAGAGTTTTCTGTAATCGACACAGTTATCATGGGTCATAAAGAGCTGTGGGAAGTAAAAAAAGAGCGTGATCGTATTTACAGCTTACCTGAGATGAGCGAAGAAGACGGTATGCGTGTAGCAGACCTAGAAACTGAGTTTGCCGAAATGGATGGTTACTCGGCAGAAGCTAAAGCAGGTGAGTTACTAATTGGTGTAGGTATTGGCACAGAGCAACACTACGGCCCTATGTCAGAAATTGCACCGGGTTTTAAACTGCGTGTGTTACTTGCACAAGTGCTGTTTTCTGATCCAGATATCATGCTACTCGATGAGCCTACCAATAACTTGGACATTTACACCATCAAGTGGCTAGAAGACGTACTAAATCAACGCGACTGCACCATGATCATCATATCGCACGACCGTCACTTCTTAAACTCAGTTTGTACACACATGGCCGACATCGATTACGGTGAGCTTCGTATTTACCCAGGTAATTACGATGAGTACATGTTTGCTGCAACGCAAGCTCGTGAGCGTCTACTAAGCGAAAATGCCAAGAAGAAAAGCCAAATTGCCGAACTTCAACAGTTCGTATCGCGCTTCTCTGCGAACGCTTCAAAAGCAAAACAAGCCACATCGCGTGCTAAACAAATTGACAAAATTCAGCTTGAAGAAGTTAAAGCATCTTCGCGTCAAAGCCCGTTTATTCGTTTTGAGCAAGAAAAGCAATTATTCCGTAATGCCTTAGAGCTAACAAATTTAACGCAAGGCTTTGAAGAAACACTATTCACTGGCCTTGAAGGCCTAGTTGAAGTAGGCGAGCGCATTGCAATTATCGGTGAGAACGGTGTTGGTAAAACCACACTATTAAATACCCTTGCTGGTCGTTTAGCACCAAAACAAGGTGAATTTAAATGGTCTGATAACGCTAATATCGGTTACTACGCACAAGACCATGCTGACGAGTTCGAACAAGATATGAACTTATTCCAGTGGATGGAACAATGGCAACAAGAAGGTGACGACGAGCAAGTTGTTCGTAGTTTCTTAGGTCGTATGCTGTTTTCACAAAACGATATCAAAAAGTCAGTAAAAGTGATTTCAGGCGGTGAGCAAGGCCGTATGCTGTTTGGCAAAATTATGATGCATAAACCAAACATCTTATTAATGGATGAGCCAACCAACCACATGGATATGGAATCTATCGAAGCGCTTAACTTAGCACTTGAAGCATACGAAGGGACATTATTGTTCGTATCTCACGATAGACAATTTGTATCATCACTAGCTAACCGTATTTGGGAAATCAAAGACGGCAAAGTTATCGACTTTAAAGGTACATACACTGAGTACCTAGCAAGCAAAGAAGCTTAATTAGCTGATGAGTGATTAAAAGCCATGCATGTCATGGCTTTTTTGTGCTTCTAGAGTCGCATCTTGATGTGAGTTAGGGGATATACCCAAACCACATCAAGATACAGAATTCAGCGTTTCACAGGTGCTTAATATCAAGGCGTTACTTTGTAGAAATGGCAGTCCCTTTTAAGAAGTAACAACGATGAGAGTGAGTGCCTGTGAAGCGCCCAACGGGTTGGTTTAAAGCGATTTATACTGCGTTATCGATTTTAACAATAGAACCACTATTATTTGCAATCAATGCCTTGCCTAAATCGCTTTTAATTCCAACTGAAACTCGCATCTTGATGTGGTTTGGGTATATAATACCGCCACAAAATAAGGACAAAAGTCCGCTTTTTAGAAAACAATTTACTGAGGTGTATTTATGACAGTTGGCATTATTATGGGTTCCAAATCAGACTGGCCAACGATGGAACATGCGGCGTTAATGCTAGAAAAATTCGGCATTGAATACGAAACTAAAGTTGTTTCTGCTCACCGTACCCCTCAATTACTTGCTGACTATGCAAGCTCGGCTGCAGAGCGCGGTATTAAAATTATTATTGCAGGTGCCGGTGGTGCTGCGCACTTACCAGGTATGGCTGCGGCGTTTACATCACTGCCAGTTTTAGGTGTACCAGTTAAGTCTAAAACACTTAATGGTGTAGATTCGTTATTATCTATCTGCCAAATGCCTAAAGGTGTTGCGGTCGGTACATTGGCTATCGGTGAAGCGGGTGCTGCAAATGCTGGCCTTTTAGCGGCACAAATTTTAGGTTGCCAACAGCCTGAAATCTTCGCAAAAGTTGAAGCTTTCCGTAAAGAACAAACAGACACTATCTTAGCTAACCCTAATCCTGCAGAGTAATATGAATATTCTAATTTTAGGTGCAGGTCAGTTAGCTCGCATGATGAGCTTAGCGGGTGCACCGCTTGATTTAAATGTTGTTGCCTACGATGTGGGTAGTGAAAAAATCATTCATCCATTAACTGGTGAAGTTCATAACAGCACATTACAACAAGCTATTGATAAAGCAGACGCAATTACAGCAGAGTTTGAACACATTCCTGATGATGTACTTACATTATGTTGTCAAAGCAATAAGTTTTATCCGGGTAAAGCGGCAATTAAAACAGGTGGCGATCGCGCACTTGAAAAAGCATTACTTGATAAAACAGATGTTGAATGCGCGCCTTACCAGCTAATTACAGAAAAAGCGCACCTTGTTGCTGCCGTAGAGCGTTTAGGCAAGCCGCTTGTGATCAAAACTTGCCAAGCAGGTTACGATGGTAAAGGTCAGTGGCGCTTAAAGTCTGATGATCAAATTGACCAAATCTGGTCAGAAATGGCAGATTTCATTGCATCAGGCACTGAAAGTGCGCCGCATTCTATTATCGCTGAAAAGATGATCCCATTTGACCGTGAAGTATCTATCATTGGTGCACGCGACAAAGCGGGTAACACCGTTATTTATCCATTGACTGAAAACCAACACACCAATGGTGTACTTACGCTTTCAGTTGCGGGTAAAGAAAAAGCAGCAATTCAAGAACAAGCAGAGCTTGCTTTTAACAAGCTTGCGCAAGAACTTGATTATGTAGGTGTATTAGCAATTGAGTTTTTTGACGTACAAGGTACGTTATTAGTTAACGAAATTGCGCCACGCGTTCATAACTCAGGTCACTGGACACAGCAGGGTACACATTGCTCACAGTTCGAAAACCACATGCGCGCTGTTGCAGGTTTACCATTAGGTAGTACAGCGTGCCTTCGTCCTACTGCTATGATCAACGTACTTGGTCAGCCTTCAATCCCACACTCAGTACTGGCAACGCAAGACGTTACAAGTCACTGGTATGGTAAAACGGCTAAACCAGGTCGTAAGATGGGTCATATCAATGTATCAGCTGATAACCTTCACCAATTAGGTGAACGTTTAGCGGCACTGGCCGAAATCTTGCCTGAGCAAGACTACCCAGGAGTAGCTGATACCAGCACTCAACTTATTTTAAACTAATCAGTTTAAATTCTTAAAAGCCGAGTTTATCTCGGCTTTTTAATTACCCGCAAACTTCGCTAATTTTGTTCCTCTTGTCTCAAAGCACTTGCGTCAGGGTCATCTTGCTATAGACTAATATTTTTATATTAATATTAGTTCGTTATGTTACATCCTCGATTAAGAACAGTCGTATTTGCGTTCTTTATGGCGCTGTTTATGTCTGGATTTATGTCTTTAGTGATCAGCATTTTTAACGTTGGTTTAATCGATAACATTGCAACCATTTGGCTTAAAGCATGGGCTTTTGCATTTTGTGTGGCGTTTCCTACTGTTATATTTGTTGCACCTGTGGTGCATAAGCTAACCAATAAACTTATCAGAGCACCGTTGTGATAGCCGAACGCCCAAAGCAGTTTCTATTTATTGCACTATTTTTAGTATCAGCATTACCATTTGTTGGCTCTGCTACGGCACTTGTCGTCGGTGCTTTATTTGCCATGATATTAGGCAACCCATTTGCATTGCAGTCACAAAAAATAAGTAAATGGATGCTAAAGTTGGCGGTGATTGGCTTAGGCTTTGCTGTTGATTTTAATCAAGTTATAGAAGTAGGTCGCAGCTCTATTGTGCTTACTATTGTTAGTATTACCGCTATTATTGGCCTTGGTGAAATTTTATCTCAGTTATTTAAGTTAAATAAAAACACCGGTGTACTTATTTCTTTTGGTACCGCCATTTGTGGTGGTAGCGCCATTGCAGCAATGGCGCCGGTTATAAAGGCCAAAGATCACGAAGTAGCTATATCACTCGCTGTGGTGTTTTTATTAAACGCCCTTGGCTTAGTGTTATTCCCAATGATTGGTCATTACTTTGGCCTGACTGAGCAACAATTCGGTGTTTGGGCTGCACTTGCTATTCACGACACCAGTAGTGTAGTGGGGGCTTCCGCTGCGTATGGCGCATCAGCACTTGCTATTGCCACAACCATTAAACTAACTAGAGCGATGTGGATAATCCCTTATACAAGCATTGCGGGTGTGTTTTGGAAATCAGACGAAAAAGCCAGTATCCCATTGTTTATATTTGGCTTTTTAGCGGCGGCACTGATTAATTCAAGCTTTCCTGAATATCAAGCATTGTGGCATGCACTTAATGTTGGTGCTAAACAAGTGTTAGTAATGACCTTATTTTTGATTGGTAGTGGTTTATCTATTTCAGTCTTAAAACAAGCGGGCATTAAACCTTTTATCATGGCGATGATCTTATGGATCATTGTCAGCAGTATTATTTTACTACTTATAGTAGACGGATTTATTTCATGAAAAACGCTTTATTAACTTCTTCAATAGCACTGGCCATGGGCCTTTTTGCTAACAATATATCGGCGGCTGATTTACGTGTTGCTACCTTTAATGTGAGTATGGATGCCACTAACTATGCTAAAAAAGGCGAAGCAATAGATAAAGATGCTCTAAGTAAAGCATTAGCCAGTAACCACCAGCAAATTCGTAACATTGCCGAAATTATTCAGCGCGTAAGACCTGATGTAATTTTACTCAATGAGTTTGATTATATTGATGCCGACAAAGGCATTAACGTATTTCGTAAAAACTACCTGCAAGTATCGCAAAATAAGCAAGTTGCCATCGATTACCCGTATTACTTTATTGCACCTGTTAACACTGGTTTACCTACTGAGTTCGACCTAGATAACGATGGTGTAAAGGGGCATTACAAAGGCGACGCACACGGCTTTGGCTTCTTTGAGGGGCATTATGCAATGGCAGTATTGTCGCGCTACCCAATCGATTTAGATAAAGCGCGTACATTACAAACATTCAAATACAAAGATATGCCAAATGCACAAATGCCTACCGACCCTAAAACAGGTAAAAACTGGTATTCAGCTGAAGAGTGGCAAGCAATTCACCTAAGTTCTAAGTCTTTTTGGGATTTACCAATAGATGTAAAAGGTAAAACGTTTCACTTGCTTGCATCGCACCCAACGCCGCCTGTTTTTGATGGTGACGAAGACCGTAACGGTAAGCGTAACCACGATGAAGTACGCCTAGTTGCAGATTACATCAACAATGCTAACTACATTTACGATGATAAAGGTCAAAAAGGTGGCTTAAAAGCGAAAAGCCGTTTTGTTATTGTTGGTGACTTAAATGCTGCGCCAGAAGGAGGTAAGGCACGCCCGAATACAACAGACCAAATTTTAAAAAATCCATTAGTGAATACCTCTTTTACGCCAACAAGCAAAGGTGCAAAAGAATCGTATAAAGAAGATTACGCTAAAAACTATACCGCTTATTGGCAGGCTCGTGCTGATTACGTTTTACCTTCAAATTATGGTATTGAAATAAACGGTGGTGGCGTTTTTTGGCCACAGAAAAACTCTGAACTGTTCCGTTTAATTAAAGATCGTAACGCATCATCTGATCACCGTATGGTATGGCTTGATATCAGCTTAAAATAAGCTGTTATTAAACGGAAAAGTTTGGCTGTTTATCCTATAAAAATTGCTATTTCATCAGTGCTTCTGCTTAAATAGGGCGAATTATAATAACCCGTAAGAAGCACTATGAAATTCAAAACCACTGCTAATAAAACGTTAGTGGCTCTCGCAGTCGCATCTAGCTTCATGCTAGCAGGTTGTCAATCAACCGCCTCAACGCCTTCTGAAGAACAAGTTACCAATGTAGCACCAGTAGTTGCTACTCCTGCTGATACAGGTTCAGCTGAAATCACGTTAGAGCAAGCAATGGCTCACCCTGATTGGTTAGGCCGTCAGCCTGAGCGTGCTTTCTGGAATGGTGATTCTGACAGCATCGTTTATGCACAAAAGCAACAAGGTAATGAGTTACGCGATTTATACGTTCAAGCGGTAAATAGCCAATCTGCATCACAATTAGCGTTAAACAAACTACACACTGTAGGCGCTAAAAATGCCGTTTATTCTGCAGATAAGAAGCAACAGGCTTATGCATTTGAAGGTAATATCTTCGTTAAAAACCTAAGCACTGGGCAAATTACACAAATCACTCACGATAGCGCACAGCAATCAAAACCACAGTTTTTAACTGATGGTAGCCTTGCATATCGCCAAGGTAATGCATTTTATAAAGTTGATTTAGCAACGGGTCGTCAAGTTGAATTAGTTAACTTACACCTAGACGATGCACCTAAAGGTGTACAAGAGCCAGACACTTACATCGCAAAAGAGCAGCACAAACTAATTGATTACATTGCGCTTACGCACAAAAACAAAAAAGATCGTGAAGAGCGTAAAGCACAAATCAACGAGCAAAACGACAGCATTGCTAATGCACAATTTTATTTAGGTAAAGGTAAGCGTTTAGCAGATGTACAGCTTTCACCAAATGGCCAAGCACTTGTTGCAGTAACCACAGAAAGCCGTTCATGGCGCGATGAAGGCGATATCATGCCTAATTACATTGCCGATGATGCACGCGTAAAAGCAGAAAAAGTACGCCGTCGTGTTGCTGATGAAAAACCAATCAGCTCAGACGTTGTTTACATCGACCTTAAATCAGGCGAGCAAACAACGCTTGCATTCGATACCTTACCTGGTTTTGATGAAGACGTACTTGCAGCTGTTAAGAAAGAAAACTACGCCCGTGATGGCAAAACTTATAAGTCTGAAAAAGCACCACGTGCCATCAATTTAATGATGGATTGGGGTTGGGACCAAAGTGCAATCCAATGGAACACAGATGGTTCACAAGTGGCACTAATGCTTGAAGCATGGGACAACAAAGACCGTTGGTTAGCGACTGTTGATACACAAAACAATAAACTTGTTTCGCAGCACCGCTTACACGACGATGCATGGGTTAACTATGCATATAACGATTTTGGTTGGTTGAACAACTCAGACACGCTTTACTACTTATCTGAAGAGTCTGGTTACAGCCACATTTATAAAAAGCCACTTAATGGTAAAGCAACGCAGCTAACTAATGGCCAATTTGTTGTTTCTAACTTAACGTTAACAGCTGATAACTCAGCGATTTACTACAAAGCGAACGTTGAGCACCCAGGTCTTTACGAAATCTATCGTGTAAACCCTGCAAACGGTGAATCTGAGCAAGTAACCAACCTTGATGGTATGACTGATTACCAGTTAAGCCCAGATGAAAGCAAACTATTGCTAACTCACTCAAAAATTATGTCGCCGCCTGAGCTTTATGTTGCTGATGCAAAAGCAAATACTCAAGCGACGCAGTTAACGCACACGGTTTCTGATGAGTTTTTAGCCAAGAAACTGATCGCACCTAAGATTGTTGCTGTGCCTTCAAGCCACACTGATCAGCCAATTTACGCAAAAGTATATTACCCAGCTGATTATAAAGAAGGTGAAACAGGTAAAAACCGTAAAGCGGTTATCTTTAACCACGGTGCTGGTTACCTACAAAACTCACACATGGGTTGGTCTGGTTACTTTCGCGAGTTTATGTTCCACTCACTACTGGCTTCAGAAGGCTATGTAGTAATGGACATGGACTACCGTGCATCGAAAGGTTATGGCCGTGATTGGCGTACAGCTATTTATCGTCAAATGGGTACACCTGAGATCCAAGATTTAGCAGACGGCGTAAGCTGGATGGCAGACAACGCAAACGTTGATACACAAGCTGTAGGCACTTATGGTGGTTCTTATGGTGGTTTCATGACGTTTATGGCGCTATTCACGCAACCTGATTTATTCAAAGCAGGTGCTGCACTTCGCCCGGTAACTGATTGGGCTCACTACAATGGTCCTTATACGTCTAACATCTTAAACCACCCAGATGTTGACCCAATTGCCTATGAAAAGAGCTCACCAATTTACTTTGCTGAAGGGCTTAAGAGTCGTTTATTAATTAATGCGCCTATGGTTGATGACAATGTATTCTTCCAAGACTCAGTTCGCTTAGTACAACGCTTAATTGAGCTTGAAAAAGAAAACTTTGAAACAGCGATCTTCCCAGTTGAGCCGCATGGTTTTGTACAACCATCAAGCTGGTTAGATGAATACCGTCGTATTTATAAGCTATTTAAAGAAACGCTTTAATTCAATAGCGTAAATTAAAAACAGCCACTTTAAGTGGCTGTTTTTATTTGTAATCGAATTTATCTATAAAGGGTTATTTGCAGTAAAATTCACTCACATCGAGTACTGTCTTACCTTCTTCTGAGTCGTTTTCAAAAATTAAATTATCACCCTCTAAACTCATTTTATAGTCTTTCATCCATGATAGATTAGCTATTAACTCCAATTCATAGCGGTTAAACGAAGCAGGGCACTTTAAATACACATAATGGTGAGCAGTTCCAAAAGCTCCAGGACCTGATGTGTAGACATAAAAGGTGCGATATTCAAATGCCTGCTCTTGGTGAACGTAATCAGTATTTGAGTTAAACATGTTGTTGAATAATATAAGTAAACCAATACCAAAGAACATTAAGCATGAATACAAAATACTAAGAATAAGGGTCAAATGAGCAATAATTTTATTTTTAAACGATTCTTTAACGATTCTGTATTTTGCTAACAATAGACAAAACCCAATACAAAGTGAGCAAAATACTATGGTGTAATAGATATTATCAAGGCTTGCCATAAACGTTGGTGAAACAAATTTTAAGTTTACCAATTGGCCAAATAGCCCAGCCAATAGAGGCCCGTAAAGGCAAAATAGGATAATGCGAAGGTAAATATCTCCTTTATTTTCATTCATCTAAAATTCCTTTTCTAGTTAACAAAGAGCAGTTGTAAAGAGCCAGTAAGGTTACTCGCGATTTTTTATTATTTTAATGAAGATAGGCAAAGCCAGCAGTGTGCCGCCAACTGCGCCGATAAAGTGGGCGTCAATGGCAACATTAGAGGCGATTAGCTGACTCACCGATTCACTTGGGCCTGCTATTTGCTCCCAAATCACTTTAGCCCAAGTACCTGCGAACAATAACCAGCCTGAAAACATGCCTGCTTGTACATCTTTAACTGCCCCCCAAATGATCACACCGTGTAGTAGGGCACTTAATCCGGTGTAAATTTGGATATCTGGGCAAAATAGCCACACACCTAAGCCACACCATAATGCAAGAATGGCAATATTAAACGCATAGCGAGCAGGGCTTGTATGCTCAGCGTGTAGAGCCCAAATTAATAAAATTCCGGCGCAATTTAAGCCTAAATGTGGCCAATTAGCATGCACAAATTGGCTAGTGAAAATGCGCCAAAATTCACCATTTGCAACTAACTCACGGTTAAATTCAAGATATTCATTTAAGTTAAACGTAGCAAATGAGGAACTTAGTATTACTAAACACAGCGGCGGCAGAATATATTCTAGTTTCAAGGGCAGGTTTATCATGTTATTTTTGGTGTATCTGAGATTGTCGCCTATTGTGCACGTTTAATTTTAAGATGCCAAATACACTACGGGATTAAGTTTATTTATGTTATTCAAAACCAAAGCGCTGTTAGCTCTTTCCACCTCATTAATTTATTCAACTGCTATTTTCGCAGCCCCTGCAAAAGTTGAAACTCGCGAACCTGAAGCTGCAACGGGCTTTGCTCATAAGCAGGTTGTTGAAGGCGATAAGTACATGGTCGCAGCAGCAAACCCTTATGCAGTAAAAGCCGGGCAAAAAATGCTTGAGCTAGGCGGCTCAGCAGTTGACGCTGCCATTGCAACGCAATTAGTACTGACACTGGTAGAGCCGCAATCGTCGGGTATCGGTGGTGGTACATTTATGATGTACTTCGACAACAAAACCAAAAGCATAACTAGCTTTGATGGCCGTGAAACGGCTCCAAGCAATGCTGATGAAACACTATTTTTAGATAAGCACGGTAAAGCCGTAAAGTGGATTGAAGCCGTTGTAGGTGGTCGTTCTGTTGGTGTACCGGGTATTTTAGATGCCTTTGCCACTGCCCATAAGCGTTACGGTAAGTTAGAGTGGCAAACCTTGTTTGGCCCTGCCATTGAATTGGCTGATAAAGGCTTTATTGTGTCGCCGCGTTTACATCAATTATTGGCTAAAGAATTAAACCCAGGGGTTACCAAGCTACCTGTTATTCGTGACTACTTCTTTCCTGATGGTAAACCGCTTGCTGTAGGTACCGTGAAAAAGAATCCTGAACTTGCCGCGCTTTATAAAGATATAGCGAAACAGGGCATTGATGCATTTTACAAAGGTGAAAACGCTAAAGAGCTTGTGCATGCAGTGCAAAACTCAGCAGTCGCACCGGGTACATTGACGGTTGAAGACTTAGCCAATTACAAAAGCAAAGAGCGTGCACCTGTGTGTGTTGATTATCGCCAGTACGAAGTGTGCTCAATGGCACCACCTAGTAGCGGTGGTGTAGCTGTGTTACAGATTTTAGCCTTACTTGAACATAAAGATATGGCTAAACTTAAACCAAACTCTGTTCAAGCTCTACATTACTTTACCCAAGCATCACGTTTAGCGTTTGCTGATCGCAACGTGTATATGGGCGACCCAGATTTTATGACAATCCCGACACAAGGATTACTCGATAAAAACTACATTGCTGGTCGCGCAAAACTTATTTCTGAAAAAGATACTCACGCAGAAGCAGGCACACCGCCAAACTCAGTTGCGTATGCGCAAGATGATGCATACGAGCTGCCATCAACGACCCATGTTTCGATTGTCGATAGCCAAGGTAACGCTGTGTCGATGACAAGTTCTATCGAGATGGCGTTTGGTTCAACAGTAATGGTGAACGGGTATATTTTAAACAATCAACTAACTGACTTTGCTTTATCGCCAACTAAAGATGGTAAGCCATTGGCTAATCGTGTTGAAGCAGGTAAACGTCCGCGTAGTTCTATGTCGCCAGTCATGGTGTTTAACAAAGACGGCAGCTTACGTTTAGTGGTTGGTTCGCCGGGTGGTAGCCGTATTATTGATTATGTAGCTCAAGTGGTTGTAGGTGTGCTTGATTGGAACCTAGATGCGCAAACAGCCATTAACTTACCGCGCATTACTAATCGTAATAATTACACAAGCCTCGAAAAGGGCACTGAGCTTGCCAACGCTGAAGCTGATTTTGTTAACCGCGGACACACAGTTCGTATCCTAGATTTAAACTCTGGTTTACATGCTGTTGAAGTTAAAAACGGTAAACTTTATGGCGCAGCCGATCCGCGTCGCGAAGGCATCGCTTTAAGTGATAAAAGCCACTAAAAACAAGCTCAGCAGCCTTAAAGCTGCTGAGTTTTCATGTATACTATCTGCAATGCCATTTAAGGCATAAAATTCATTTTCTTCAATGGTCTGACAAGGTGAATTGTCATTGCAATTTCGCCTTCAAGAGTAATAATGTCAGGTCATAATTATGACGCATCAAAGCTTGGAAATATGACTACAAATACCGATCCAAATTATCTTTATATTCCTTATTCAGGCCCAGGTCTGATTGAAACGCCACTATTAAATAAAGGCAGTGCTTTTTCACAAAAAGAAAGGGAAAATTTCAACTTAGCCGGATTACTGCCACCGCGTTATGAAACGATCGAAGAACAAGTTGAGCGTTGTTACCAGCAGTATTCAAGCTTTAGCGATAATTTAAATAAGCACATTTACTTACGTGCTATTCAAGATAACAACGAAACACTTTACTACCGTTTAGTGCGTGATCATCTTGAAGAAATGATGCCTATTATCTACACGCCAACGGTAGGTGATGCTTGTGAAAAGTTCTCAGACATTTACCGCAGTGCCCGTGGTCTATTTATTTCTTATGAAGATCGTTTCCAAATTGATGATATTTTACGTAATGCCACTAAAGGCAAAGTAAAAGTTATCGTTGTGACTGACGGCGAGCGTATTCTTGGTCTAGGTGACCAAGGTATTGGTGGTATGGGTATTCCAATTGGTAAGTTATCACTTTATACAGCGTGTGGTGGTATTAGCCCTGCATATACGTTACCAGTGATGCTTGATGTTGGTACGAATAACGAAAAACTACTTAACGACCCTATGTACATGGGTGCTCGCCATAAGCGTATTTCGCAAGAAGAATATGACGAATTCTTAGATCTATTTATCAAAGCCGTTAAACGTCGTTGGCCAAGTGTTTTACTTCAGTTTGAAGACTTTGCACAACCAAATGCCATGCCATTACTAAAACGCTACCGTGATGAAATCTGTAGCTTTAACGATGACATTCAAGGTACTGCTGCGGTTACTGTAGGTTCTTTACTCGCTGCATGTCGTGTTAAAGGCGCGAAACTTTCTGAGCAAAAAGTTGTGTTCGTTGGTGCAGGCTCTGCAGGCTGTGGTATTGCTGAGCAAATCATTAGTACTATGGTTGCTGAAGGCATTAGCGATGAGCAAGCGCGTTCGCAAATTTTCATGGTTGACCGCTTTGGTCTACTTACTGAAGGTATGGAAGGTTTACGTGATTTCCAACAAGCACTTTGCCAATCTAAAGATGGCTTAAGTGAGTGGACTTACAGCGGTGAGTACGCATCACTATTAGATGTAATGCACTGTGCGCAACCAGACATTCTAATTGGTGTATCTGGCCAACCTGGTTTATTCACTGAACAGGTTATTCGTGCAATGCACGCATCTTGCCCACAACCGATTATCTTCCCGCTAAGTAATCCGTCTAAGCAAGTTGAAGCACTTCCTTCTGATGTTATTGAATGGACAAACGGCCAAGCGATTGTTGCTTCTGGTAGTCCATTTGATCCGGTTGAGTATAACGGCCAAACATTCCCAATCCCACAATGTAACAACAGTTATATTTTCCCGGGTATTGGTTTAGGCGTTATCGCTGCTAAAGCAACGCGCATCACTGATGCAATGCTAATTGTATCAAGTGAAACACTGGCTGAGTCTTCACCACGTGCTAACACTGGTAAAGGCAGCTTATTACCTGCACTGACTGAAATCCAAGCGTTAAGTAAACGTATTGCATTTGCGGTTGCGAAAAAAGCGATGGAAGAAGGTGTGGCACTTGAGCTGAGCGATGAAGCGCTATGGGCAGCAATCGAGAAAAACTACTGGCTTCCAGAATATCGCAACTACAAGCGCCGTAGTATCTAAGCTATAACGCTTTTAGTGAATGAAAAAACAGGCTTTTTATGCCTGTTTTTTTATATCTGTAAAATGGCTTGTTCATATTCAATTAACCCTTTAAGGTGATAATGAACGGAGTTTTAAATTAAGGAACAGTATTATGCGTAAGTTAGTTTTTACCGCTATGGCGGCAGCACTTAGTTTTAATGTGTTAGCACAAGCAACACCTGATGCGCCACATATTTATATACAAGGTAATGCAACGGTTAAAGCGACCCCTGATAACGTTAAACTAACGGTAGGTATTGTTGAAGTAGATAAAGATTTAATTGCTGCGAAAAACAAAGCCGATGCAACCATGGCGAAAGCGATTAAGCTCGCTAAAAACCAAGGCGTAGAAGAAAAAGGCATTTATGCGTCTAATATCTCGATTAATCGCCAAACAGAATATAACCGTGAAACGGGTAAGCAAGAGTTTGTAGGTTATAGAGTAACGCGTAGCCTGTCTGTAACTTTAAGTGATATAAAAAAATACCCAATTATGCTTCAGCAACTAGTGAATTCGGGCATTAATGAAATTAATCAAACGCAATTTGTATCAAGCAAGTACGAAGAGCTACAAAAGCAAGCGCAAAAGCTAGCCATTAAAGATGCCCGTGCTGCGGCGAAAGAATTTGCCAATGACTATGGGGTAGAGCTTAAAGGTCTTTATACAGCTTCAAGTAGCCCACTTGATACAGGTAGCCAACCTTATATGCGTGCCAGCAAAATGGTTATGGCAGAAGCTGCACCAGATAACTATGTACCTGATGCATACAATGGTGGTGAGCTTACGATTACCGCAAGCAGCTATGCGGTTTATTTAATCGAAAACTAAGTTAACTTATTGATTGCTGGCAAACCTTGCCAGCAATTTTTCACCTTGTAGCTCTGAAATACGAGCAATCGCTTTTAGCATATTAGTGATTTGCTCACGGTCGTATTCATTACTAATATGCTTATCTATATCTTCAATAATTGCCCCTAAATAAACAAATAGGCTATCAGTTGCTTTATCGTTATCAGATGCTCTAAATAATATGTTTTTAAATGCCTCAAGCACGTTGACCATGACATAAGCGTCATTTTTTGCATAGTTACGAATTGGCGTGAAGTTATCATGCAGCAGCTCATCGAATGATGTTTCGTGAATAAACAGGTGCGGTTGATTGTTCTCACAACGTTTAAGCGAGTAGTTCACATCGTAAATATCTAAGCGCAATATCAGTAATATACTCAACATATCTATGGCTTTTACCGCAGTACCGGGATCGTTAATACCCGGGCTCATAGCTTTAACAGCGATTTCTGAAATTTGTGTCATACCGTAGCGGTAATGGTCACTAATATATTCTTCGATATAAAAGATAAAGCAGTCTAGTAATTGCTCTACCAGTTCAGGTTTGTCAGATAAGTCAGTATCACACTTTAAAAACGGGTATCCCTTTACTGTAAAGAAGCCTTGTTTAACCGAAATATAAATTTTAATACCGTGCTGTTGGCATAACGCACACAACTTATCGCTATGTGCCCCTTTAAAGTAACCTTCTGTTTTACTTTTAACACTATGCCAGTCATCAAACTCAGGAAAATGCTCAACAGGATTTTGTTGTTGCATGTCAATTATGCATTTAAGCTCGCCTTTGGTATTTTTAAACAAGTCGTTTAGTACATTATCGACCTGAATTGCTTTTGAAATTGAGTGAATAAAAAACACAAAAAAGCCAAGCGAAATTAAACCAAACACCAATGAAAAGAAGATACCAAGCGATGGAATACCCATATCTCCATCACCAATGGTACGTATGTTTATCAGCATTAATATGGTGTAGATAATACTACCAAGATAAAACCCCAGTACTAATTGGTGCGACTTACGGGTAATAAGGCCCGGCAACACACGCGGCGAAAGACTGGCACTGGCACTATTAAGCACCACCATAACCATAGAAAAACTAAAAACCGTTAATGAGATAATGCTGCCGGCAAGTGTGCTGAGGATAGTACGGGCATTCTCTTCGCTATCGACCAATAACACACCAATCAGCTTTTTAAATTCCATTGATAATGACGAGTACTCGACCGCAGTAGTAATTAATCCAAAAACTAAAAACACCACAGAGAGCATTGATGGGTAAAATCCGATACTACTGATCATTTCACGGTAGTTATCGGCGATTTTTCTTGGCGTAAACATGCACTTCCTTAAGAACTGTTAGACATTAAATATCATACTGAGCTAACCTAACTACTTACTTAACAGCCTAGCAATAAATTATGCTAAGCGTCTAACTTTAAATAAAAATTGGAAAAACTGTGATTGTTTCAACATTTGCTGCCATCTTGGCCATTTTATACATTCAACTTAGCTTTCGCGTGATCAAACTACGTAGAGCAAAACGCATTTCACTTGGTGACGGGGGAGATAAAAGCCTACAAGCAGCTATACGAACTCATGCAAATTTCATTGAATATGTGCCTTTTTCGTTGATCCTGCTATTTTTATTAGAGTACCAAGGCCTCCCAAGCCATTATTGCTATATTTTAGGTGCAATGCTGGTTGCTGGTCGTTTTTGTCATAGTTACGCACTTGCTGATAATCTGATGAAATTACGTGTATTAGGTATGATGCTTACTTTCATTACTATTTTGATTAGCGCTGTGATGTTATTAGTTACACAGGTTTTCTGATATGCTAAAAATTGTTTTTCCATGTTTGTTGTTCTTATTTTCAACTTGTTTATTTGCCAATGTAAAAACAATTAATGCCAAGAAAAATCGCGTCACACCACCAACCACTTTACATGTTGTTTATCCTAAAACAATGGATAGCTTAGACGAAGAAGTACTTTATCCTTTAATACTTCTTCGTACAGCTTTAAAAAGAAGTGGTTATAAGTTTACCTTATCACCCGCACCTGAATTATTAAGCCAAAATCGTGTTTTAAAAGAAATTGAAACGACTGGATCTATCAATGTTACTTGGAGCATGACAAACCAAGAGCGTGAAGACACTTTGCTCCCTCTACGAGTTCCTATATTTAAAGGCTTATTTGGTTGGCGATTAATGTTTACTAAAGAAGATAAGTTACCGAGGTTGAAACAGCTAAAATCTCTTGATGATTTAAAATCGATTAACTTAGTTCAGGGTACAGATTGGCCAGATACACGAATTCTAACAAGTAACGGTTTAACAGTGGCAACGGCAATGGACTTTGAATCATTGTTTGTAATGTTAGATAGAGGAAGGGGGGATTTATTTCCTCGTTCAGTATTAGAGATCCAAGATGAACTTGCGTATTTTAAAGAAGAAATGCGGTTGGTCGTTCTGCCGCATCTAATGCTCAAATACAAAAGCCCAATCTATTTCTTTTTTAATAAACATAATACTAATATTGCTAAAGCCGTTTCTCAGGGGATTAAGGTTATGCAGCAAAGCGGTGAATTTGACGAATTATTTTTTAAGTACAACGGAAACTTTATAAAAAACGCCCACCTACACGACAAAATTGTTATAGAATTGCACAATTATGATTTACCAAGGTTAACCCCAGTCAACGACAAATCGCTGTGGTTAGCATTTGATCAGGTGCCATGAGCTCTAAAATTTTTATAATCGGTTTACCACGAACCGGCACAACTAGTATCTGTAACAGCTTTTTACAACTCGGTTATAAAACCGCCCACACAGCCTATACCCAACAAGCAATTACAAGTGCAGATGTTATTGCAGATACTCCAGTTTTTAGTGAATACGCCTTGCTTGATGAGCACTTTGCAAATAGCCGTTTTATCAACCTCGAGCGCGATTTAACTAAATGGTTGCCATCTATAAGGCAGTTATTAGCACGCATGCACACTAATTTAATGCGCCCTGATGGTGGTTTTAATAGCCATTTAAAGCGCTGTTATTTTGATGTGTTTGGTCAGTATAGCTTGGCAGAGTTAGAATCTGATGAATACTTAACAGCGTGTTATCAGCGTCACCAACAGCAAGTGGCAGACTACTTTAAAGGGCGTACAAACCAGTTATTAACGCTTAATGTAGCAGACTCAAACAGCCCGCAATTACTTCAGCAGTTTTTAAACACTCAGCAGCCAATTAGCTTTAAACAGCTGAATATGGGTGGCAAAGTCACAGCGTGGAATGACATAAAACACCCAGATAAAGTATCATCTACCCGAAGTGGTAAAATTGATAAATCTCTTGGTTATAATCACACGTAAAATACGTTAAAATCGCCGCAATCATAAGTTTAGTTGTTCCTCATCATGTTTGAATTGAAATACCACACGCCATTTGAATGGACAGAAGGTGTCTTAGCTGACTTCGATACCTTTTTACAAGATCATGCTGCAGCAGAGAAAAAAGCTTCTGGTATGGCTATGTCTATGCTTTCTCATTACCCAGATCGTCGTAAGCTTGTTAGAGCCATGACAGACTTAGCACTGGAAGAAATGATCCACTTTAAACAAGTTTTAAAGCTATTAATGGAACGTGATGTATCACTTGGCAATGACCAAAAAGATCCTTACATCAAACAAATTCGTGCGGTATTTAGAAATGGTCGTGATGAATTTTTAATGGACCGTTTATTAGTAGCAGGCGTTATTGAAGCACGCGGACACGAGCGCTTTTCGCTTGTTGCAGAAGCTTTACCTGCAGGCAAAGAAAAAGAGTTTTATGTCGCGATTGCAAAATCAGAAGAAAAACATAAAAACTTATTCGTTGAACTTGCTTACGAGTATTTCGATAAGCAAGAGGTTGATACACGCCTTGAAGAAATCCTTATTGCAGAAGCCGAAATCTGTAAAAATATTCCATTTACAGCAGCGCTTCATTAATTTTATGCTTGTGTATTAGGTCTTTTAGCCTAATACACAAATTTATGTTTAAACCCCAAAGCAGTAAATTAGGGACTAAAAACAATAATTAAGTATCCTGCAAATAGTTACGCTAATTCTAATTGATTAAATAAACAGCATACATTCATCTTTCTCTCCTATAGTTAAATTAGTACCTAACTGAGAGGAATAGAGCATGAAATGGATGATGACTCTTACGACGTTGTCGTTAATAGGGATTGTATTCACCGGTAATTCTATTTATACCGAAGTGAAGCTCTTTCGTTCAAACGATAAGCCAACCGAAATAACTGCTAGTATGTATCGCTCGCTTATTTGGCATAGTGATATTTATAAAGACGATGAATTTCTAAATACCGCACAAAGCTACTTTAGCGATGGCAAAATTGATACGCGTGAATACAGTAAATTAACTAGCCTGGCAAGCAAAACTGCTGGCCCAATCATCTACATTCAAGAAACAGATGAGCAGTTGTGGCATGCAAGACTAACCTACAAAAAATACCTTGAAGAGAAAACGGTCGAACGACTGGCAAGTTTACATTGAGGAAAACTGCTTGATCAGCGTGCTAAGCTCAATAATGGTAGGCTTACCGCTGAGATAATTAGTATCAAGATGGTAACTATTGCCAAGCCAATAGGGCTTTTTGGTCGTGTTATGGCCATGCACAGAAAAGTCGATACTTGGATTTATTACCGGCTTTTTCGCTTTGGTTAAGCTTCTATCCCAAAGCAATGCGCCAATCGCTTGTTGTATATCTTGAGTAGGATTTTGCCAATCCCAATCAGCACAGGTGGTATGCGATAAACCAATTCTTAATCGTCCGTATTCAACATAGTAAGAAAGCGGGCAGTTAAGTAGCTGCTTACAGGCAAACGCGAGCTCTTCATCGGTTGCTTCTAGGTGCCAGCGGCCGCCATTCTCAACCCATAAACGGTAGTAACCTTTATCCTTTGCAAGTAATGACTCAAGCAACATATGCTCATGGTTCCCAAGGCACATATGAACACCAAGCTCTTGAGAACGCGCAAGTAACGCAATGCTGTGCTCACCCCGGTCAATCACATCGCCAAGTGAAAACAAAATATCTTTACTGGGGTTAAAATTAACAGAGCAAAGCGCCTGTTCAAATTTAGTTAAATCTGCATCTAAATCGCCAATAACAAATACACGTTTACTTTCATTAATTTGCATCTTAACTTGAATGGGGTTTTGCGAGGCAAGAGGGCTTTTAACTAAATTCAAAATACATTCCTTTAAGCAGCTAATAATTTAAGACTATCATAACTCGTTGCTATTTGAGCACTGGGTGGTTATTATCTAGCCTCACTTTTTAGGAGTTACCGCCAACATGAACAACTAAACCTGTTATCCAATTTCATTTTTATCTTTTTGGACCAACAGGGTTAGTAGGCGTTGCTCACTATCACTTTTATAATATTACTTTTCGTGTGATCAAGCGCTTATGCCCCTGTAGTACAGGAGGCACTATGCCACAACTTCAAGCTTTTAATTTATGTTACCAACATGGCAATGGCGATGTTGTATTTAACGACCTTTCATTTTCACTCACTGCTAAAGTCACCGCATTAGTCGGCAGGAACGGCTGTGGTAAATCAATTTTAGCATCACTACTTGCTAAGCAAAAAGAGCCTAGCTCTGGTACGGTTGTTTGTAATTCAACCCTTGGCTTTTACCGACAAATGAACGATGTAAATCAGGCTGATAACCAAACAATTGCAGAGGCTATTGGGCTAGAGCCTGTGTTTAATGCCCTCGATGCGATAAACCAAGGGCAAGTTACAGAGCAAAACTTAACTTTGCTTGAAGGAAATTGGGACTTAGCAGAGCGCTTTAATGCAGAACTTGTAAGGCTTGGTGTAAAGAGCAAAACCCCTTACTCACTAAGCAAATATTTAAGTGGCGGTCAGCTTAGCCAATTAAAGCTTTGGGTACTATTTGCCTGCATAAAGCCCGACACTTTAATACTGGATGAGCCATCAAACCATCTAGATGCAAAAGGTAAAAGCTGGCTTATAAAGCAAATACAAAGCTTTAAAGGGCAATTATTACTAATAAGTCATGACATAGAATTATTAGAACAAGCCCATGAAGTTTGGGAGCTAACAACCCTAGGTTTAACACAATATGGTACGTGTTTTTCTGAGTACCAGACTCAAAAGCAGCAGCAAGTTGCAGCCCTTGAAAACAAGTTAAATCACGTTGTTAAGCAGCAAACAAATCTCAAAAAAACAGAGCAATTACAAAAGCAAAAAGCACAAAAACGAGCAAGTCATGGCGCAGCCCTCAGAAAATCAGGCAGCCAGCCAAAAGTGTTGATGGATGCTAAAAAAGATAAAGCCAGCGCTAATTTATCATCACAAAGTAAAAATAACGCTAAGCGAGAAGGTGAGCTCACTCGTATTAAACAACAACTTTCTAGCCAGCTTGAACAAACTAAAGCGCAGCAATTTTATTTGGCGCAATCAGATGAAGCTAAGCACCAAAAAACACTTAGCCTGGAGAACGTTGTATTAGCACACGGAACACAAAAGCCGCTTAATTTTCAGGTGTTCAGTGATGATAAAATCCATTTAGCGGGCGCAAATGGCACTGGTAAATCAACCTTACTTAAAACCCTGAACTACGACATACCAGTAAAAGCAGGGGAGTTACATTGCAATCAAGCACTCTATTATTTGGACCAACATTTTACATTAATACACAACGAGCTAACTCTGCTTGAAAATGTGATGACTTACTGTAAAAACCTAGATGAGAGCACCGCGCGTACTCTACTTGCCAGTATTGGCTTTAGAAAAGACGCTGTTTTTAAATATGCCGCACTTTTAAGTGGCGGTGAAAAAATGAAGCTCGCCATGTGTATTGTCAGTAATAGTGAAAGCACCGCATTTTTGTTACTCGATGAGCCCGATAATCATCTCGACCTAGAATCAAAACAGCTCTTGGCATATTCATTACAGGGTTTTAAAGGCGGGTTTATACTCGTAAGCCATGATAAATACTTTGTAGAAAGTATCGGCTGCAATAGGCAAATTGGTTTATAAAATAGTCATTTACAAATAAGCGAGCTAGGGTGGTTGTAGGTACTTTATACCAATCCGCAATAATACTTAATCATTTTGAGGGATTAAACCTGTCGCTATCTGCGTTAAAAATTTCTGATTTAGAACAACTAAATAACGAAATTTTTGCCTTGCTATCAACGAGGTTTTATTGCCTCAAAATAGACTACTTAATTAAGCGAATTGGTATTACAAGGAATGACTATGAATTTTACAGCCACTTACCGCATTTTTACTGCTTTATTCACGCTGATAGTAACCATAGGTTTAGGCATGAAGCTGAATGATTTTACTTCGGTGATCTATGTGTTCGTGCCGTTATTACTGATGCTAGTCAGTTCATTTATCCCATTTATTAAACAGAGAAAACTGCGTTTAATACTGTTTGCAGCCCCAATCGTTATTCTTTACTGCTTTGGTTTTTATCCTTGGCTTACAAATTACCAAGAAGTCGCCGTTTCTTCATCTACCTCAACCCTCGATTTTATCATTATTCCAGTTTGGGCTACCTTATATGGCGCGGGTTTTGTGGTATTGCATGAAATAGCGCTGGGTGTTGCTAGGGCGGTTAATTGGGGGAGGTGAAAGAGTTTTAGCACTAGTGTCTTATGGTTGTACTACTAAGGCTTTGCTTATAATTCATATTACAGAGCATAAAAAAAGGGCAGCACGCCCTTTATTTTCCATAAGTTAAATAGTTACATCATTGCCAAAGTGACAATATAGGAGTAGTACCAACACCTAGTAAATAGAAAATAACACCTACTATAATAGAATCTCTATTCCGAGTTATAAAACCATCCTTACTGTTCTCCATTATGATTTTTGTTCTACTTTTTAAAAGAATAGGTGCAAAACTCAAATATGTAGTACATAAAAAGATCATAAGAAATGACGTGGCAGGCAAGCCCGAATTCAGATAATAAGTGCACCACTCATGGTTAAACGGTGAGAAGAGATCAACTGCCTGTTGGTGGTACTCTGTAATCGCCAAAAAACAAGAGTAGATACCATGAGTTACAAGCAGTTGATCGA
>NZ_JAKGBH010000063.1:0-23945 GCF_021532515.1 Pseudoalteromonas sp. PAST1
ATGTTGATTGCGCTTTAAATAATTCATAGCACTGAGCTAGACACTGCCTTAAACCAGCGGTTAACCCATTATCGCTATCCTCTAGAATCTCAGGAATAGCTTGCCTAAACGCGCATTCTGATTGCTTGATTACAATCCCAAACTCAAGTAACAGGCCTCTGATTTGATTAGCCAGCTGTCGTTTCTGCTTTTCAGCTAAGGCGCGCATTCGCTCTATTGACTGTAAGCTTTGCTGTGCTTGCGTCAGTGATTTACACGGGCGGACATTAGGTGAGAAAGAAGCGGCAGCTATTGCAATGACATCATTTGCATCTGTTTTCTGGCCAACTCTAAATGCTTTGACAAATCGAGGATCTAGAATCACGACTTCATGACCAACACTACGTGCTTTGCGTGCCCAATAATGAGCACCACCACATGATTCCATAACAACTTTACAGCGAGGTGACGTAGTGAGTATGGTCAGTAGCTCTTTTCTGCCCACCGCTTTATTACTTTGAAGTTTTTGATGAAAAAACTTACCGACTTGAAAAACATTTTTTGCCAAGTCGATGCTAATTAGGTTAAATTTTGACATGTATGGATTCCTTATTGGTAAAAGTAATTGTCCAATCTCTTTATACCGTACTCACCCTATTTGGGGGAGGAGTCCATACATCTCCTACACCTCGCATCTCGCTAACTTTTCAATCTGATAGCTGACGGCTGAAAGCTGATGGCTCCAAACGTTGAGTTTCACCCCGCTCTAACCAACCTACGAGCTAATGAATCAAGCACTGTAGGTCGTCATTTATGGCGACACATAATCGCTAACGTTGACGGGCTAAAGCCCGACCGACATCTTGCTTCTGTGGTTTAGATAAGCATCGCGCGAAATAAATTTCACGCCTACGGGTATGCATTTCACTGAAACTGCGTGCAGGCTGATCTGACTTATAGCTTAAAGCTTAAAGCTTAAAGCTTAAAGCTTAAAGCTTAAAGCTTACAGCTCTGTTGTTTTAATCTGACTTCTAACGACTGATATCTAACATCTTCTAACGCCTCCTACACCTCGTATCTCGCTAACTTTTTCGTCAGATAGCTGAAAGCTGATGGCTCCAAACGTTGAGTTTCACTCCGCTCTAACCAACCTACCAACTAATAGCCATACAAATAACTCACCTTTATGACTTTAAATTAAATGCCAACATGACAAGAGCCGAAATGATCGCAGAAAGAGAAATTAACCGCATAATAAAAATAACTATATTACCTGCGCCGCCTGAAGTTGTACTTCTGAATAGTAGCGGGTACTCGTGGAATTTTAAAAGGTACAGCACATCAAAAAGACCTACACGCATATTATCTATTGTTACAACCTCGCCATCATTTTTATGAATTTCACAAGCGTGTAAATTGGCCGTTTTTTCGGTCACAATATGACCATTCCTACCGTGAAAAGTATAATTAAAAATGATTTCTTGGATATCGCCCTTAGCGATTTGCATAACTTTTGAAGCTTTACCCTCTATTGCTAACCTATCTATTTCGAGTGAGTCTTTAGATATACTCATAACCCACTTACGACCAAATCCAAATTTGTTATAAATCACAATTCGCTTGATAACAAATACACAGAGATAACAACTCACACAAGTTACAAAAGCAGGTATCGGCTGCATCGTTTCTTGAAGCACAAGGCTCATTACAGCAATAGCGATAGTCATAAAGAAAAATAAAAATTCAGCTCCGCCCGACAGCACAGCTAGGCCCGGTAGCGACTTTAGTTTTGAATTAGAGTCTGCTTGTAAAACTGTCTTTTTATAGAAAGTTGAATACCTAAACCAAACTCGGTCGCTCAGGTTTAAATCTAGGGAGTGCTTCGAAAGTGGCTGATTATAATCCATTATTTAAGTTTCCATTTTTAAAACACAATTTTGCCATTACTTTCCTATTAAGCCAACCTATGTACTTGATTGTATATTTACTTTACCTTCATGTACTAAACTAACTGCCCAACAAAGTTAACCATATTGTGTGCTACAATTGGAAAAACAAGGCTACCAGTACGCTCTCTTAACCACAGCAAAATAAATCCATAACTCCCAGTTAATACGATTCTGAATGCAGACAAATGCCACTCACCATCTATATGCATAACCCCATGAACTAGACCAAATAATAAAACCAAAAGTAACCCTGCAATGTTTATTGGCGAGCCAAAAAAGTTAATGCGCGATGAAACAACAGCCAACGAAAAACAAAATAATAAAACTCCTCTAAACATTGGTTCTTCATCTAACCCAGGAATAAGAGCTTGATAGAGTAGCGTTTCAAAATCGAAATTTGGTCCGTTACCAAGGCTAAGCGTTACAATAATCTGCAACGCAACAAACAGGGTTAAAACAACGAGTGCAGGCTTAATAGAGCCTTCATTTTGTCTGAGAGTAAAACCAGCGTCCTTGATTTTAAAGTCACTTTTAAAAGCTGCTAATAAAGCCAAAACCAAAGCCCAAAGTGTAATAGCGACAATTTTTCCTGACCAATTCCATTTGAGATCGGTAAAGAGTAAATCTAAGGAAATGAGCTCTTTACCTTTGAATAAAGCTAAGAAATAGCAAAATAGAATTGACAGAGTAGCAAGCAACCAAGTTAGGTTTATAGTTACTTTATTTAATGCTTTTAAAATTAAAACGAGTAGTAGAACAACGCCTAAATTGGCGAGCATTCCAAAATACATATCTGACATAACCGTCCTTGGTGAGCATAAAGCTCAAACTTTATTATTGTTTAATTTCTATGATAAACACAAAAACAACCTATTAAACAGATATTTGTTTGAGTTTAAATTCCCATTGAGCATATTTTTATTTTCAAAGTATATGAACCACAGAGAGCACCGAGGCACTTTGCGCTACACAGAGAAAAGTAGGGTTTAAAAATAATATTCACAAAGAGGATAAGAGACGCTGCGCTTTAGAGGAAAAAACAAAATACTCTTTTGGTCTATCTCATTTACTTCTCATTCTTTTCTCTTTGTGAAAAACAAATTGAACCACAGGGTTCGGCGAAAAAACGCCTAAACTCGTATCTCGCAAACTTTTTCGTCTGATAGCTGACGGCTGAAAGCTGATGGCTCCTTCCCCTAGCAACTCGCTAACTTGTTGGGCTTCGCTTCGCTCCACCCAACATACAATAAGAGCTACCCTTTATTCTCCCGCAAACTTTAACATTCGCGTTTGGTCGGTAAGTTCAATATCCACCAGCTCATATGGGGCTTTCGCTGTTTGAGTGACTGCAAAAGGCATGGTGAAACTATCATAGCTATCAATCTGTTTTGCTACTTCAACCGTTGCCAGTTTGATGCGCTCACCTTTATTACCTTTGCCAGTTAAGGTTGCACGAATGGCATAGCGGCCTGAGTCGGTCACTTGCACCGGTACTTTAGCTTGGTATTTGTTATTGCCAAGCGCAGTTACTTTGGCTTTATCCATACTGATGGTTTGTGAGCTATGTACAAACGGCATTTTTATAGAGCGTTTTACCGTTTGGCCATTCACTTTAGTGTCTACACTGGCCTCAAGCTCATAGTAACCATTTATTGCTCCTAAGGTTTCAAGCGGGTAATTAAATACTGCTTCACCATTTTCGTAACGTACATCTAGTTTTTCGCCATCAGGGCTTGAAAGCGTTAACTTCACATCACTATCTTTAAAGCGCTTTTTACCCATACTAAGCTGCATAGCAACACGTTGTTGCTGATCTTTCACTTTAAACTGCGATTTAGCATGTAAAGCATTGCTCGAGCCTTTTTCAATCACATGCAGCAAGTAGGTGTCATTATCGTTAAGCGCTTGGCTTGTTCTTAACATTGCTTTGCTATTTACCTGACCTAGCTTGAGCCCAACACTGCCATCGCTAAATCCTGCATTTTCCATTTGCTCACGTGCAACCATGGCTTGCATTGGCATTTGCCTAAAGTTGTCATCTCGCACCGACAGCTTATCAAGCTGTAAGCCATGAGGCTTAAATACTTCGCCACTATCAAAGCGTGCTTTTGGTGCAATGCGAATAAAGTTATCAGCTTGGTTTACAAAGACAGGCACACCGCGCTTAAGCTCTTTACCCGAAACTTTCTGCCAATATTCAACACTGTCTTTTTCAAGTGTTTGTAGTTGAGCGCTTGATGCTGGTTGAACTTGAGGAAACTGATAAACCGTTTGCTCATTAGCATTTGCGGCTGTGCTTACAAGCATTATTGCAGCTGCAATTGTGGTTAACTTATTAATCATAGCAGGCTCCTAAATTCGGTTTTTAAGCATGTTTGGCAAGCCAAAACAGTTACGTCGACTTTGCTGATGACTTAAAGGCTCACCTCCTTGGGTTCGTGATTTATCGGTAAACCACACCACCCCAGCTAACGACTGAGAACTGCAATTTAAAAAGCCATCTGAGCAGCTATCTAACCAGTTTTGCGTTACTTCAAGGCCCACTTGATTTTGATAACCGCCACAATAGCTGTCGCTATCCCATACCGCTGATTCAACATCACTGCCCACCACGGTTTCGAATCGAGACGGTAAACTTGGGCGGTTCGGTGTGCCATACAGCCACTGTGCGTTATAAGATTCCATCCAAGATACTTGTTGTTGTTTTACTGCATCGCTGCCGTAGCCTAAAAGCCAACCCAAGCTTTGCTCAAACGAATTACCCGCAATAACTGCATCAGCCAACGGCGTGCCACCACTTGAAGGAGCCAAAGCAATGGTACGCGTGACTTTACTAATAATATTTGGATAACGGCTATCCCATGTTGGGTTAGATAAAATCCAACGCACCACATTGCCACCGTTAGAATGGGTGATCAGAGTTAAATCTGTGATGTTTTTATTATTGATAAATGTAGTGAGCTGCCCAGCTAAACAGCCAGATGCCGCATCTGCCCACATGTATTGATCAAAGTCACAATTAATGACCGTGTAATTACTACTATTTGGTAAACCTTGACGAACCGTGTCGACAAAGCTGCCTGTCCAATAGTCATTATACGCATCGCTTTGCTGGCCTGTACCGTGCACAAATGCGACTCCTTGCGCAGCAAAAGCACTGTGGCTGATACCCGCTGCCAACATTAAAGCTGGCACTAGTGAGAGTGTTTTTATTTTCATGTGTGTTCCTGTTGATTGTCATTTTATCTATCAGGTTGGAGGAGTGACCTCCGACCAAAAACATAGACCAAACAGGTACGAAAGCAAGATTTAATTTACATTAATTTAACTTTTGTGTGTTTTTTAAGTACAAATTATTAGGTTTTTTACTAGCAAAATGTGCTAGTTGAATATGTAGAATTGCAATACTAGGTAGATTTTAGGGCTAATCATTAGCTAGAAAAGCCCTAGATATTTTACTTTTATTTATAAATCTTTTTTTAATCCATATCTCTAAATCTACACACAGGATCTTTTACTGATTTATTTATAAGGGTAATTTGGCAATCTAAGTAATAACTAAATAAATCTAAAGTCACTGTGAAAGAACTTTCAGAAAAGGCGGGGGTCAAATAGTCGACTCCAGCAACATCAGTCCTTACATCAACCGCATTCCCTTGTTGATCGGTAAAAATACATAACTGCTTTTGTTTATCCATTCTGTCCAATTTTAGTGTAATACAAGGTTGAACCTCAGTGTTATAGCGCAAATAAGTAACAGTCTCATTTTTTAACTGACCTTTAATTACCTGAATCGGCTGGATATTGTCAACCTTCTCTAAACTCGATTCCTGAGAACAAGCTAAACTGGTAAAAATAGAAAGGGATAGTGCCATTGTTTTAAAATTCATGGAGAAACCTGCATTGTCGATTGTTTTACCGATAAAGTACTTGCGAACTTACTTCTCATAACAAACCTCTGATAAGGCACTGAACTCCACTTAGAGCGATCACTGAATATAAGCTTCAAAGCTTTAATATCTCCTTGCGCGAGTGGTTTTTGTAAGAACTTTCTTGTGGCTCCCGAATAGTCGCCTCGATAAGTTAAATCAACAAAAAGTTCCAATAAAGAACTTGGTAATTGACCCCAATCAACAGCTCCATATGCAGCGACAGTATCTGCTGCAAAACAACTTTTTCTTTCTCTGCATATGCAATATTAAATAAAGATAGCTGTACATTTGGACTAATTTCATAGTCCAATAAATCGTTCTTAATTATAAAAAGCTCTGCCGCCCTTCCTTTAAGCCTTGAAGCTGAAGCTAATAGGTTTGCTTCTATTAAATTAATACCTGCTTTTACAAGTTAGGCTGAAATAAGGCTAGCAGATTTATCTCTCAGATCATAACCTCTCCCTAGTGTTAAACCCAAATTAGTGCTAGGAACAACTTGTTATGTGTACGGCATTCACAGCAGCAGATTATGGAATGAAAATGCCACCTACACCTACGTTCTCGGCCACTTTGGTTTGCAAACCGATACGTACGTAAAACAAGTGAGTTTGAGTTAGCGAGATGGTAGCAACGATTTTATATCGCGTAGGAATGGTGCTAGGTGCTAACAGCGTAGTGTTAGTTGCGCCTCCCCTATGACTTTTTTCGGCGTTAAAACGCCTCCTACAACTCGCATCTCGCAAACTTTCCCCTTTACTCTTTCTAACTCGCTAACTTTTCAATCTGATAGATCTTATGCTCATCGCGCGAAATAAATTTCACGCCTACGGATGAGCATTTCAATTTAACTATGCGCAGGCATAATCCAATCTAACTTCTGACGACTGGTATCTCTTTTTCGGCGTTAAAACGCCTCCTACAACTCGCATCTCGCTAACTTTTCAATCTGATAGCTGACGGCTGAAATCTGATAGCTCCTTTACCCTTTCCCCTTGTATCTCGCTAACTTGTTGGGTTTCGCTCCGCTCTACCCAACCTACCAGCTGATAGCTCTACGAACCATATAGCGCTTTCATTAATTGACGCAGGTTCTTTTGATTAGTTTCCGTCTTAACCAGTGCTTTTAAACGGCTTTTCACCTCTGGTTTTGACTTCGCTTGTTGACTTAACGCCGATATAGCGGCACTGCGAATATCTTTCGGGTTACTAGCGTCAGCAAAGGCATAAATACTATCGACTTGTTCTGCGTCTAACTCATTATTACCCATTGCCTTTAATATCGCCCCTTGCGCTTTACTATCATTTTCTTGATTTAGTTGATTACTCAAGTAATTCAAACTGGTTTTACTTGGCATTTTTGCCAGAGCCTCTGCCGCATTTAGGCGTAATCTTGCACTGTCGCCAGCTAAATAATCACCAATAAGCTGTTGATGATCATAGTCTCCACTATTACCCAGCGCGATGATTAGGGCTGATGCTTTTTGCTCCGTTGCACTTGAACTTAATGAATCAGCTAACTTTTGTGTTAACTGAGCTGAAAACTCACTGCCCTGCTGATTTTTTGCAATCGCTCCCATTACCATTAAAGCACTATGAGCCAGCTTTGAATTTTCTTCATCAAGACCATATGACATGGAATACTCAAAAATCGCCTCAACCTGCATGTCAGTTAACGGCTTTTCACTGTATTTTAGTGCCATTAAACTTCTAAAGCGCTGATTTGGAGAAAATAAACCAGGCTCAACAAATACCTCTGTCAGTAACTGTTTTGAGTTAACTGAGTCATGCTTACCTAGGTACATAAACAATTTACTTTCTAAGGGATCTGCAATTGATTTAGTTGAAATAAGCTCTTTTAAGCTCAGCAAATACTGATCATTGTCATAAAGGAATTGCAAAAGCGTTTTTCGGTCTCCCTCTAGCCAATCCATACTTTTTAAAGCAGTGAAAAACGCTTCAGTATTTTTTAAGGGTTGAGGCGGCGCTTTAGGGTACACCCAATCTGTGCTTAAATTTTCCCATTGATTAGGGTCTTCGGGTAATTGCAGTAACCTTGCATCATCGGGTATCGATTGATTTGAGCGATTTAAACTTAGTGTTTGCTGTACTTCAATATTCATACTTCCATCACTACTACTGACTTGAATATGACTATTTCCGAGGGTTTTTGTTAACCAGCACTTATCGTTTTCAAAAGTAAATTCATCACTAATAATGTTCGCCGTTTCTAACTGCATTAGCTTTTTCGCAGCGTTAGTACTTTGCCTAGTGTCAGTTGGTTCTAAGTAACTGAGTTTATTTCGCTTTAGTTTATTATCAGCTAACACTGTGTAGAGTGATTTGTACTGACCGATATCATCTCGCTCTTTAACCCAATACTTATCCCCCTGTAAATTTTCAGGGGGGTTTGCACGGTGAAAGGCACGGTATAAAGCAATCAGCTTTTGTTGATCAGCCGCTTTTAATTTAGCGTTAAACCGATAATCTAAAACTTCACCTGAGTTATTGCTAACTTTCACAGCAAAAGGCACAGCATACTCATTGCTGGTACTCACTGTTTTATTCAACTTTGCTTGAGCTTGGTATAGCTCAAAACCCAACCAGTGAAATTTTTCTGCAACTAACAAAGGCCGATAAATTAACCGCCCTTGCAAGTCAAACTGGCTTTTTGAGGGACTATTCATCGAAACAATATTCGTATCAGCTTTTGATTGAAGTTCACCCCAAACAGTACAATGAGGCACTGCATAAGCAGCCGAAGCATAGCCTAATAAAGTGCCAAATAATAAACTCAGTTTAATTAAACGCATTATACCTATGCCTTCATACTAATAATTTAAGGTTGCTGATTCGTCTAAAATTGTCCAGCTTTTATCGTACAAGGTACTAGTATCGTAGATAGTTTGAGTTTTGGTTTTTGTCTTAACCGTGCAACACCACTTGTATTTAGGGTATTTCACATAAACATAAAATTCGCCGGAAATAGCCTCAATATCATTCGTTACATCAATCCCTAAGGTGATTTTAGAATCAGTGATAGCTTTAGCTAAATCTGCATAAAGTGTGGCATTAAATGTATCTGCAATAATCAAAAAGTCTATACCAACACCGCCACTTGCAATACCTAAGTTTATTTCTGCAGTGGCATACGCATCCATGCTGGCAGTAACAATATCTCCCCCTAAGTCAATTCGGCTATTGCTGTAAGCTAAACCAACCCCTAAATCCAAGCTGCCACTAACACCAGCCTCAACGGTCACCGGAACAATTACAATGGTGAACGTTGTTTCAACCACTTTTTGCTCTTCGCTCCAGCTATATCCTAAAGACTTGTCTAAGGCCGTTAACGTATCGCCCTCGTCAATTAATGTGTCACCCAGCACACTAAAGTTTGCTGCATAAGTAATCTCACCATCACTTACATTTGCACTCGCTTCAGCGCTGGCACTAACCAAACTCGCTGATTTATCAAATAGGTAAAGATCTAAATCTGCTTCAACTAGCCCCTCGGCTGAACCACCATTACTAGAAGAAACATTCATATAGCTATAAAAAGAAGGGCTGATTGCCACAGCGTCACTGTCACCATAGGTAGCACTCCAACTGCCAACTTTGGCTAACGTTGTTGCTGATGAAGCTGTAGTCTGCATCGCTGATGCTGACGCTATTGTTGTTTTATTACTATTTAGCTCTACCGATTCTGCAGTACTCACTTCATCATGATAAAGTGCATAAGGTACTTCAACGGTAATACTATTATTTTCGCTATGAGCTTCAATTTCATCAGAGTTGTCGTGGAAGGTAAATGTCATGCTAAAACTGTTTTCACCACCATCGTGATCAAAATCATCGTGTATCGCTTTTAGCAATACGCCATTTACTGCAACATCCCAAGGAAAGTAATGAGATTGCTCATGATCAGGAAACTTAATACGCATCGTCTCCATATAAGCTTGTGCTTGCTCATTCCATAAGTGAGCATGATAAGTCGTTTCGCCGATAGTTATTGTTGCACTGATATCAGCCTCGTTGACTGAATTACCAAATTTGGTGGCATTAATAAAGCCTATTAAATCAGGTACTTTCTGTGTTGGTTCACCAGTACCTGTGGTATCTCTTTTACCCGGGCCAGGAAAAATAGCAAAGCCGTCGCCTACTTTAAGTTTATCTAAAACAAAATCATGGTAATGACCATCGCTAATGGTTACTGAGCTGTAGGTTGTTTCGTCACCAGACTCAATGCCACGGGATTTATTATCTGTAACATCAACTTCGTTTGAGATCACACCACTTGTGTCAACAAAAGCGGCAATGACAAATTCACCCGATACGAGATCTTCATTTGGCAAAATTAGTGTTGCCGTATGATTTTGCTCGCCTTCTTGTAACTGCTCGATATAAAACTCACCCAAATCGTAGCCATCTGGCTCATCTTCAGTTTCGAGCTCAGCGACTTTATCTCTTTCAATTAAAATAAATGAAACACCAACATGTTCATTCGTTAATAAGGTTGTTTCGGTACTGAAATCAACTGTGATCTGTTGTCCTGGTTGATAAACGTCATCAGAGACTGAGCTCATAGATTTCAACGCTACATTAGCAACAGCTTCTTGTTCGGTAGAGTCATCATCAGAACACCCAACTATTGAAAGTAGGGATAAAGCCAACACAGCACTAATCCTTTTACACTGATTCATATTACGATTCCTAATTATTGATTGTAATTTCGACAAACTATTAATTAATAAAATGCTTACTTCTACTCAAAGTCCGACCGACTTCTTTTCGAAATGGTTAAGCTTTAACCCACCCAAATTGGGGTACAAAAGGTTCATATTTCAAAGGGTAAATCACAATAATGGATGAATTATGGAGGGATAAAAATTTTTAATAGGTGCGAGGGACGAGCAAGGAGATAATAGATATCAGTCGTTAGAAGTCAGATTAGATTGTGCCTACGCATACTTAAATTGGAATGCTCATCCGTAGGCGTGAAATTTATTTCGCGCGATGAACATAAGAGCATCAGCTTGTAGGTTGGTTAGAGCGGAGCGACACCCAACATTTGTAGCTATCAGATTACGAACACAAGTTTGCGAGTTAGAAAGAGTAAAGGGGAAAGAGGCGAAATTCGAGTCGTAGGAGGCGTTTTAACGCCGAAAAAAGAGTTATTAGATATCAGTCGTTAGAAGTCAGATTAGATTGTGCCTACACATACTTAAATTAGAATGCTCATCCGTAGGCGTGAAATTTATTTCGCGCGAAATATATTTCACACCTACGGTATCGGGATTAGCCATAGCAATGTACAGGCACAATCTAACCTAAACCTTATGGCTTAAAGCTCTTTTGTTTTAATCTGATAGGTGACGGCTGAAAGCTGATAGCTCCTTTCCCCTTTCCCCTCGCTAACTTATCGAGTTTCGCTGTGCTCTGCCCAACACGCTGTTATTAATACCCTTCAAACCTTGTTGCACAACCTATGCCTATGCACTCAACACGGCTGTCGAGTTCTAACAGCTCTAAATTATAGCTTTTGCTAACATCTACCTTTTGTAGTGGGTTATTAAAAAGGCTGATATCTACTAAATTTGCATGTTCACGTAAATCAATGTTTTTTAATTTGTTATTCGACAAAAAGAGCACTTGGAGCATGGGGTTTGCTGTTAAATCGATAGTGCTTAAGCGATTATTACTGGCGTAAAGTGCAGTTAACTTTTTATTATGGCTTATGTCTAAAGCGCTAAGCTGGTTGGCATCTAGGTTTAGTTCGCTGAGCATCTTGAACTTGCTTAAATCTATGTTTTTTAACTGATTATTTGCAAGCTCAAGGTTACGAATACCACTCGGTATATTTACTTTTGTGAGCTTATTGCCCGACAGGTTAAGTTGATATAGTTCAGAATTAACAAGCGTCAATTCACCTGTCAGCTTATTATCATTAAGATCAAGCCATGTAAGTTTACTGTTAGTGCTTACATCAAGCTTTGATAGCTTATTACCACTCAGCATTAAAGTCTCTAACTCTTCGTTGTTACTTACATCAATACTCGTAAGGCTATTTTGGCTTAAATTAACATGGAAAAGCTGGCTGTTGTGGCTTATGTCGATTTCGGTCAGCTGGTTTGGCACTTTTTTATCGGCAGGCCTACTTGTAATGCCACCAATTTCACCAACTATGAAGCTATCCCCTTCATTACTGAGGACGAGTTTTGTTAAGTTACTAAAATGCTCAACCCCTTTGGCTGAAGTAATACCTCGATCTCTGCAATGTATTTTTGTCACCTCACCCACAGTTTTATAGCCACTTTCTTGTAAACACGTTAAGAAGTTAGCATCTGCAACCACGCTCTCTATTGGTGTATCGTCATTAGCCGAAGCACTAGCAATCCCAAGATTTAACACAAGCAAACAGGCCAAAGCCATTTTAATGCGCACAAAGTTCCCTTTAAACATTATTTCACCTTAAATTTTCAACAACATAATCAGGTGGTTAAGTAAGAGATTTCACCACCCAACAACAAAGAATGCATAATACAGGTTATTTGATTCTTGTACCCATATAAATACAAAAATTCTTTCAAAGTTGTTTTTTAATGGGATCGCGCGAAATAAATTTCACGCCTACAGTGCTAGGTGCTAACAGCAAAGTGTTGGTTGTGGGTTGGTAAAGGGGTTAGGTAAAAAGAAAAACCTGACCCTATGTTTTTATTAGGATGTAAAAAAAAAGGCCCTCGAAAACATTCTTTTTTACTCACCTTAGTTGAGTAACAACACTTAAGAATTTTCAACCTCTCTTCTATCTTTTCCAAAATTAAACGCTATTCTGAACTGCATACCTATAAACGTTTCTTTATACAAATGTTTACCAATATTATCGGTATCATTAGTTCTTTGTAAAAGTCTATCATCTCTAAAATTAGTAAAGAGTGGAGTGCTTATTAACCCATCTATTTTTTGATAATTCAAATCTTCCTCATTGGCATAAGTACCAATACATGTTTCGACATACAATTTTAAATCATCTAAAAAGGAAGTTTGAACTATATCAATACACTGCCTAAGCTCCCGTTCTGATATTTTTTCATATATGTATGCAATAAAGAAGTTTGCTATGAATTCAGACTTATCAATATCCGTTATGGATTCAATACAGAATAATATTTTGTCTGTAACTCTTTCCAAATCATCTTGGTTTAAGTATTTTATTTTTCTCGATAATTCATCTTTTTCCTTTTTACTAACTTCATCGATAGCTTCAAAAAAACGCATTATTTTAGATGCAAACATTCTATCTCGAATAGAATCACTTAAATTCCATACTTTAATCAACGTACTTACATAAGGTATATCTTTAGCTATGCCTGTCAGTAATTGACTTTTAAATGCGGCTTCGGTCAGGTCTGCTGCTATTTCAAAACCCTTTTTCATACCATTTCCTTATTAATTTAACTCAACTGTACCAACGGATTAGTTAATCCATTGGTACAGTTAAGCACAAAGAGTAAGAACTTGCTTTTTGACTTTTATCTTACTTACTCGAGCGAAATAAATTTCACGCCTACTGTTTCGCGGTTAACCACAACCATGTGCAGGCAAATTCTAACTTCAAACTTATAGCTTAAAGCTTTAAGCTCTATTGTTTTAATCTGTCAGCTGATAGCTGTTTTCCAACAAAAAAGCCGTTGCATTGCTGCAACGGCTTTTTGGCATTTGAATTTAATCAAACCTTAGTCACGATATGTCTCAACCGCAGGGCATGAACAAACTAGGTTACGGTCGCCGTATACGTCATCGATACGCGTTACTGTAGGCCAGAATTTGTCTTTTGCTACGCTTGGTACTGGGAATGCTGCGTAGAAACGGTCGTATGCACGATCCCACTCATTGCCTAGTACGTCTGCTTGTGTGTGCGGTGCAAACACTAGCGGGTTGTTTTCAATTGACCATTCGCCAGATGCGATACGGTCGATTTCTGACTTGATTGACACCATTGCTTCGATGAAACGGTCGATCTCAACTTTAGACTCAGACTCAGTTGGCTCAATCATTAGTGTGCCAGCTACTGGGAATGACATAGTTGGTGAATGGAAACCGTAGTCTTGTAGACGTTTAGCTACGTCCATTTCTGTAACGCCTGTTTGCTCTTTGATTGGGCGTAGGTCAACAATACACTCGTGCGCAACGCGGTTGTTACGGCCACGGTATAAAATTGGGTAGTGCTCGCTTAGCTTCTCAGATAAGTAGTTAGCGTTCACGATAGCCATTTCTGTTGCTTGTTTTAAGCCTTCAGAGCCCATCATAGCAATGTATGCCCACGAGATTGGTAAAATAGCTGCTGAGCCGTAAGGGGCTGCAGAAACCGCACCGTTACCGATGTTTGTGCCAGCAACATTAATTACGCTGTGGTTAGGCATAAATGGCGCTAGGTGAGATTTAACACCGATAGGGCCAACACCTGGACCACCACCACCGTGTGGAATACAGAATGTTTTGTGTAGGTTAAGGTGCGATACGTCAGAACCGATTGAACCTGGGCTTGTAACACCAACTTGCGCGTTCATGTTTGCGCCGTCCATGTACACTTGACCGCCGTGCTCATGCACGATGTCACAGATTTCACGAATTGTTTCTTCGTAAACACCGTGTGTAGATGGGTACGTGATCATGATACAAGATAGGTTTTCAGATACCTCTTCGGCTTTCGCTTTAAGGTCTGCCATATCAACGTTACCGTTTTTATCACAGTCAACAACCACGATTTTCATGCTTGCCATTTGTGCAGACGCTGGGTTTGTGCCGTGCGCTGAACTTGGGATCAAACATACGTTACGGTGACCTTCACCGCGTGACTCGTGGTATTTACGAATCGCGATTAAGCCTGCGTATTCACCTTGTGCACCTGAGTTAGGTTGTAGTGAAACTGCATCGTAACCTGTGATGTTTACTAACCAATCATGTAACTCTGTCATCATGATTTGGTAACCCGCTGCCTGATCAAGTGGGCAGAATGGGTGTAAATTTGCAAACTCAGGCCAAGTGATTGGGATCATCTCAGCTGTCGCATTAAGCTTCATTGTACATGAACCTAATGAGATCATTGAGTGGTTAAGCGCTAAGTCTTTGTTCTCTAGGCGCTTGATGTAACGCAGCATTTCAGTCTCGCTGTGGTACGAGTTGAAGTTAGGGTGCGTTAAAATTTCGTCATCGCGTACTAGGCTTGCAGGAATTGAGTTGCTGCCATTTACTTCGATTTCGTTTGCTAATGCATCAACGCTTAGGCCGTGATCTTCACCTAAGATGATGTCGAATAACTCAGCTACGTCTGCACGCGTTGTTGTTTCTGATACAGAAATTGAGTATTCACCTGCGCGGTTAGACGCAAAGTTAACGCCGTGTGCTACTGCACGTGCAACGATTTCGTCTTTGTTATCTGCAACAACAGTCAGTGTATCGAACCATGTGTCGTGCTTAAGGTTTACACCTTTCGCTTTTAAGCCTGCCGCTAAGATATCTGCAAAACGGTGGATACGCTCAGCGATAGTTTTAAGGCCCTGTGGACCGTGGTAAACCGCGTAGAACGCTGCCATGTTCGCTAGTAATACTTGCGCTGTACAGATGTTTGAGTTGGCTTTTTCACGACGAATATGTTGTTCACGTGTTTGCATTGCCATACGTAGTGCGTCGTTACCTAAACGGTCTTTAGAAACACCGATAATACGACCTGGTAGTGAACGCTTATACTTGTCGCGTGTTGCGAAGAATGCAGCGTGTGGACCACCGTAACCCATAGGTACACCAAAACGCTGTGCTGAACCAAGTACTACGTCTGCACCTAGTTTACCTGGTGCTTTAAGCATTAATAAGCTCATGATGTCTGCAGCAACACAGGCAATCGCTTTTTTGTCTTGTACTTGTGCGATTAGGTCAGTTACGTCAGTGATTTCACCGGTTGTTGATGGGTATTGGAATAATGCACCAAAAATCTCATGATTAGCCGCTTCGCTTGCAGGACCAACTACTACTTCAAAACCAAACTGGTCTGCACGTGTAGCAACAACGTCGATTGTTTGTGTGTGTACGTCATCAGCAATAAAGAAGATGTTTGCTTTTTTAGCTTTAGCAACACGCTTTGCAAGGCCCATTGCTTCTGCCGCAGCCGTTGACTCGTCAAGTAATGACGCGCTTGCTAGGTCAAGACCTGTTAGGTCTAGGGTCATAGTCTGGAAGTTTAATAATGATTCTAAACGACCTTGTGCAATCTCTGGTTGGTATGGTGTATACGCAGTGTACCAGCCTGGATTCTCAAGTACGTTACGTAAAATTACGTGTGGTACGTGAGTTGGGTGGTAGCCTTGACCGATGTATGATTTGAACACTTTATTTTTGCTTGCTACTGATTTTAAGTAGCTTAGTGTTTCAACTTCAGTGCGGCTTTCGCCAATTGATAAACCTTGCTCTAAGCGAATGCTTGCAGGTACCGTTTGACCGATCAGCTCTTCAACACTCGATACTCCAAGAGCGCTTAGCATGTCGCTTACTTGCGCTGGGCTTGGCCCAATGTGACGGCGAATAAAATCTTGCTTTTGCTCTAATTGTTCAAGAGATTTGGCGTTTGACATTTGTCCAGATTCCTATGATCCAAAAAAAAGTGGTTACTGCCAATGGGTAACTGGCAATAACTTAAAAACAGGTTGATTCAGTAACTTACAGCGTATGGAAAAGTAAGCTATAAAATCATAAAAGCCCCACTTATGAGGGGCTTTTAGTCGGCGTGACTAATTAATTAGTCTTCGTCGATTGTGTTAGCGTAGCCTTCAGCGTCTAACAGGTTATCAAGCTCTGATGTGTCAGATGCTTTGATACGGAATAACCAACCGTCAGTGTACGGGTCGTTATTTACTGTTTCAGGCGAATCTTCAAGCTCTTCGTTGATTGCAACGATTTCACCGCCGATTGGTGCGTAGATGTCTGATGCTGCTTTTACAGACTCAGCTACTGCGCAGTCTTCACCCGCGTCAACTTCATCACCAACTTCTGGTAATTCAACGAATACCATGTCGCCAAGAAGTTCTTGTGCGTGCTCAGTGATACCTACAGTAAACGTACCGTCACCTTCGTCGCGAACCCACTCGTGTGAAGTAGCATATTTTAATTCGCTTGGGATATTGCTCATCTTTTTGTTCCTTTGGTTCTGATACCAATCAACTTAAATATTTAACCATTCTAGCGGTCTAAATAAAGCGCTAACAGCGTTATTAATTTCTCAGGTAGAACAACTACATATCAAAATTAATGCCTTGTTATCACTCTATTTATCTGTCGCTATAAGTGGCTAACAACTCAACATGATTGGCATTATTAGGTGATAACACCAAATTTTTTATAGTTTAGATAACTGATTTGCCGTTACGTACAAAGCAAGGTTTAACAACCTTAACGTTAACCAGTTTTTTACGCATCTCTACTTGGGCTGTTTCGCCAGTTGTACGCGGAACGCGTGCTAGCGCAACACTGTGACCAAGGGTTGGTGAGAATGTACCAGAGGTAATCACCCCTTCACCACCTTCAACGATGACTTTTAAACCGCTACGCAATACGCCTTTTTCTTCAAGCACTAAACCAACTAGTTTGTCTGTGCTCTTGTCAGCGCGTTGCTGTTCTAATACTTCACGACCGATAAACTTACGATCTTCTGGCTCCCATGCGATTGTCCACGCCATGTTTGCAGCAAGTGGAGAAACACTTTCGTCCATATCTAGGCCGTAAAGGTTCATACCCGCTTCAAGACGTAACGTATCACGTGCACCTAGACCTGCTGGCGCTACGCCTGCGTCTAGAAGTTGTTGCCATAAATCAGCAGCTTGATCGTTAGGCACTACGATTTCATAACCATCTTCGCCAGTATAGCCTGTTGTCGCAATAAATAAATCACCTGCTTGCACACCAAAGAAAGGCTTCATACCTTCAACAGCAGCTTGTTGCTCTGCGTTAAGTACTGTTGCTGTTTTAGCACGTGCATTAGGGCCTTGAACGGCAATCATTGCAAACTCTGGACGCTCAGTAACCGTTACGGCGAAATCAGCCGAAACTTTAGCTAAATGCGCTAAATCTTTTTCACGTGTTGCTGAGTTAACTACTAAACGGTAGTTCGTTTCTGAGAAGAAATAGATGATTAGGTCGTCGATTACGCCGCCTTCTTCGTTAAGCATACCTGTGTAAAGTGCTTTACCTGGTACAGTTAACTTAGCAACGTCGTTTGCAACTAGCTTACGTAAGAACGCTTGTGCTTGCTCGCCTTGAATATCGACAATAGTCATGTGAGATACGTCAAACATACCTGCATCTGTGCGAACCGCATTATGCTCTTCGATTTGTGAGCCGTAGTTGATTGGCATTTCCCAGCCGTGGAAATCAACCATTTTTGCGCCAGCTTCAAGGTGCTTAGCATGTAAAACTGTTTTAGAAGTCATAATATTCCTTCACTTTTAAATTAACCCACAAGTTGTGGGGCGTGGCCTCAATTTAATGAGGGGGAATAACATGGGCGGCGATTATACATTAGTTGCACAGTTGTCACACCCAAATTGCGATTTTGTAACTAAAAAACAGCTAAACATCCAAGTGCGTAGCTGTTTTAAAAATTTTATATTTTAAGCAACGTTGGCTAAGGCTAAATCAAAGCCGAGCTGCTGCAAGTGCGTTTGCCATTTATCAAGCTCTGCTTGGCGCGCCACCAGCTGAAATTGCTGTGTTGCTTGGTTATCTATGGCGGTAATAAACACCTCACCGCTTTGTGCACCATAGCAGCTGCGCATGTCTGATAAACGCAGTCCCGGCGTTAGCTTAAAGCTGTCAACCAAAGCATCAAACGCTTGCTCACCACTTAGGGTTAGTGCGCTTAAATCGTCACGCATTACATAATCAATGTCGTAACGTAGTTGTTGCTCATTAATAAGCGACTGTAATTGCACGCTGGCACCTTTACCTAGCACAAAACGAAATGCGGTTTCGTTAAAGTAATAAAGGGCATAAGCGTAGCTGCTTGTTAGGTCATCGTCTAATGAACTACGTAAGCCTAAACCGCTGGCGGTTAGCTTATTAATATCAAGACCTAAAATAGCCGTTAAAAATGGGATTGCTTCAGTGCCACTAAAATCCATAATGGCAGTATCGCTATTAGCTTGTAGCACGTTGTCTGCTGGGGTCTCAGCTTGGCTGTGGCGAGCAAACATTATTGGCGTAAAAGTCATATGTGACACCTATCAATCGTTAATGATTGAAGTATATTGCGCCGTGCTGGCAACAACAAATTGTAATTATTTATCAATTGATAAATAATGCTTATATACATAGCCCTATAAATAGAATTTTTTAATGAAAAACATTTCTACCGATAGTTTACGTACTTTAGTCACTGTTGTTGAAGTTGGCGGATTTGCCAAAGCGGGTGAATTATTAGGGCTATCTCAACCGGCTGTGAGCTTACAAATAAAGCGCCTTGAAGACATGCTGGGCCATAAGCTGTTTAAAAAGCAAGGTCAGCGCCAAGTGCTTAATCAATATGGCGAACTGCTCATGCCATTAGCAAAGCAAATGCTGCAACAAAACGATGCCATTTTACAGCAGTTCACCAGCGAAAACGTGACAGGTAAAGTGCGTTTGGGGATCCCTAGTGAATTTGCTGCACGTATTCTACCTTCGATCATAGGTGACTTTGTGGCCCTCTACCCTGACGTGTCGCTCGAAGTGCGTTCTCGTTTGAGTAAGCATTTGTTGTCGGTCTCGCGCCAAGATCAATTCGATTTAGTATTGGCATTAAACGAAGAGCTCGAATCAGCCAAGTTCCCTATTTTTATGCAAGACCAACTAGTATGGGTAGGTGATTTAAACCTTGCACAAAACGATGTGGTAACGCTTGTAACCGCCCCAGAGGGATGTATTTATCGCCGCCGTGCAATCGAAGCACTACAAAGTGCGGGTATTAAATACCGCATTGCTTACAGTAATGCCGACTTAACCGGCCTAACTGCGGCGTTAAAAGAAGGCTTAGGCATTACGGTGCTTGCAAAAAGCACCGTACCGAATGAGCTTAACTACCAAATACAAACCAAAGACCTCCCCGAGCTTGGTCAAATCGGTATTAGTTTAATTAAACGCACCGACGACCCCGGCACCGCCGTAGACAAACTCGCCGAATTCATCGCCTTGCGTTTGACGTAGTTGAGAGTTAGCGAGGTGCGAGTTAGCGAGTTAGCGAGTTAGCGAGTTAGCAAGATTGTAGCCGCGATTTTATATCTCGTAGGAATGGTGCTAGGGGCTAGGGGCTAGGGGCTAGGGGCTAGGGGCTAACAGAATATTTTTTGGGGTTGGAATACCTTCCCCTTTACTTTTTTCGGCGTTAAAACGCCTCCTACACCTCGCATCTCGTTCCTCGTATCTCGCAAACTTTCAATCTGATACCTGACGGCTCCAAACGTTGGGTTTCGCTCCGCTCTAACCAACCTACTAGCTAATGAGTTAAGCACTGTAAGTCGTCATTTATGGCGACACATAATCGCTAACATTGACGGGCTAAAGCCCGACCTACATCTTGCTTCTGTGGTTTAGATAAGCATCGCGCGAAATAAATTTCACGCCTACGGGTATGCATTTCACTGAAACTGCGTGCAGGCTGATCTGACTTATAGCTTAAAGCTTACAGCTCTGTTGTTTTAATCAAACTTCTAACCACAGTTATCTAATATCTCCATTTTTTCGGCGTTAAAACTCCTACAACTCGCATCTCGTTACTCGTATCTCGCAAACTTTCCCCTATACTTTTGCTAACTTTTCAATCTGAAAGCTGAGGGCTGAAAGCTGATTGCTCCAAAGTTGGGTTTCGCTTCGCTCTAACCAACCTACAAGCTGACAGCTTCACTCATTAAGTTTTACTTAACACCAAACCAAAACTCAATATCGTAATACAATACTACTGTATTCCTTATAACCCCCTCAATTCATGAACTTACAGTTCAGACCTGTTTTATTACAAATAGGATTGATTCGCATTTTTTTACATGTTTTAATTGCGCCTGTTAAAAATATCTAAACATATACAGGACTCACAATGACACCTAAGTTTATTGTTTCTACGCTTTCGACTGCGGTCGCTTTATCTTTAAGCGCTAATGCTTTTGCAAAAGATGTAACTAAAGAAGAGAAAAACTTCGAGCAAATCACTGTAATTGGCTCTGCATCTGCAATTAACGATATTCCTGGCTCTGCTACTTTTATTGATGAGCAAGAACTAGAAAAGTTTGAATATACTGATATCTCACGTGTTTTAAGTGCTGTACCGGGTGTATATGTACAAGAAGAAGACGGCTATGGCCTTCGTCCTAACATCGGTATGCGTGGTACGGGTACAGGTCGTAACGACAAAATCTCTGTAATGGAAGATGGTGTACTTGTAGCACCAGCACCTTACTCAGCGCCTTCTGCTTACTACTTCCCTACTATGGGTCGTATGGAGTCTATCGAAGTACTTAAAGGTGCAGCGTCTGTTAAGTATGGCCCACGTACAACAGGCGGTGTTTTAAACTTAGTTTCTCGTAGCTTACCAACTGAAGGGTCTAAAGGTTTACTTAATGCTGAACTTGGTAGCGATGGCTTCTATAAAGGTCATGCTTACTTCGGTAAAAAGAAAAACAATGCTGCGGGCCTTGTAGAAGTATTCACTTACGGTGCTGATGGCTTTAAAGATTTACCAGTTGGTAGCGACAACACTGGCTTCGAAAAGAATGATTTCTTATTAAAGTTTGGTTTTGACTTTGGTGATAACGAAGCACACAGCCTAGAAATGAAGTTAAAGTACTCAGACGAACGCTCTGACGAAACTTACATGGGCTTAACTGACGCTGATTACCAAGAAAACCCTTACCGTCGTTATGCTGCATCGCAAAACGATGAAATGAACACACAACACAATGCATACCAAATCAACTATGCATATCGTTTTGGTAAAGGTTACGAGCTACTTGCTACAGCTTACCTAAACGACTTCCACCGTAACTGGTATAAAGCAAGCAAAGTAAGCAGCAGCTACCTTGAGCAATACAGCGAGTTTGAAGCAAACCCAACAAGCGAAGGTATTGAAGGCATTGGCGTAAAAGCGAATAACCGTGATTACCAAGCGAAAGGCTTACAAACTGAATTCCATATCCCTGCGGGCAACCACTACATCACAGTTGGTGCACGTTACCACGAAGATGAAATGGATCGTTTCCAATGGGAAGACAAGTACACGCTTAACCAAGACCTATCAATGACGCTTACAGAAAAAGGCGTTCCAGGTTCAAACAGCAACCGTTTAGATAGCGCTGAAGCAACGACCCTTTTCATTCAAGATGAGTGGTCACTTGATGCATTAGTCATTAGCGCGGGTCTTCGCTACGAAGACATCACAATCAAACGTGTTGAATGGGCTAAGTCTGATCCAAGTCGTGAAAATGGCTTAACAAAAGATATCAGCAACGACACTGAGATCTTAGTACCATCACTAGGTGCCACTTACACAGTAAGCGACAACCTAACGCTTCTTGCTGGTATTCAAAAAGGTTACGCACCAGCAGCACCGGGTAATGCGGACCAAGAAGAAGAAGAGAGTGTTAACATTGAGCTAGGTGGTCGTTACGATTACGCTGGCATTCAAGGTGAAGTAATTTACTTTAACTCTGACTACACAAACATGCACGGTAACTGTACTGCGGCTGTAGGTTGTAGCGATGACAATATTGGCGACCAATACAACTACGGTGAAGTATCTGTGTCTGGTTTTGAGCTAAGCGCAGGAAAAGTATTCGCTACTAAAGCAGCTTCATTCCCTGTTCGCTTAACTTACACTTACACTGATTCTGAGTTCGACAATGCGTTTGAATCAGATCTTTGGGGTAGCGTAGAAAAAGGCGATGCAATGCCATACGTGCCTGAAAACCAATTAGCGCTTTCGATGGGTGCTGAGTTCTCAAGCTTCGTATTCGATACGCAAATGCGTTATGTGTCTGATGCACACGCAGACTTAACAGACTCAGGTCGCAATGCAATCGACAGCCGCGTTGTATGGGATTTAGCAGCTAAATACCTAATCGACGACAAACAAAAAGTATACCTAACAGTAGACAACCTGTTTGACAAAACCTACGTTGCAAACCGTGCAAACGGCGGTATTCAACCAGGTAAACCACGTACCCTACAACTAGGTTACAGCTACTCGTTCTAATAAAACGACTTAGCGAAATATCAAAAGCCGTGTGATGAAAGTCCCACGGCTTTTTTGTGGGTGTTAGTTAGCAAGATAGTAGCCGCGATTTTATATCGCGTAACTCAATGGATATTCACAAAGAGCATAAGAGGCGCTGCGCTTTAGAGGAAAGTAACTAATAGTTTTATTGGGTTGCTCATTCACTTCTCCTTGTATTCCTTTGTGCAGAAAATTGAACCACAGAGTACACCGAGGCGCTTCGCGCTACATAGAGAAAACATAATTTAAAATAATAATCACAAAGAGGATAAGAGGTGCTGCGCTTTAGAGGAAAAACAACAAAATCTTATGGTCTTTCTCATTCTTTTCTCATTGTTTTCTCTTTGTGCAAAAAATAGTGAACCACAGAAAAAACAGTAAATTACGCGGGGTAAACGCGCTGCTACGAATTCGGCGTTAAAACGCCTCCTACAACTCCCATCTCGCTAACTTTTCAATCTGAAAGCTGATGGCTCCAAGCGTTGGGTTTCGCTCCGCTCTTCCCAACCTACGAGTTAATGAATCAAGCACTGTAAGTCGTCATTTATGGCGACACATAATCGCTAACATTGACGGGCTAAAGCCCGACCTACGTGTTACTTCTGTGGTTTAGATAAGCATCGCGCGAAATAAGTTTCACGCCTACAGGTGAGCATTTCAGCTACTTTGTTTTCATGTGATCTGACTCCATAAAAGTAGACACCTTTTTGGAGTCAGTAATCATGAAAGTAAAGTCACAGCGTAGATATTCCCTCGAATTTAAAATAAAAGTCGTTCAAGAGTCGTTAGACACCACAGATACAG
>NZ_JAKGBH010000064.1:0-23090 GCF_021532515.1 Pseudoalteromonas sp. PAST1
GCCATTGTACTGGGCTTTCATGCCACAGGGTTTGCAAAGTATAGCTACCATCATCTAAATACTCGCTGATAAGTGGACCAAGTGCTGCACGTACTTTAGCAAGCTCTTTGTCTTGAATAGCCAGCGCTTCATCAGGTGGAATAGAGAATAAAATGTTATTGGTGTCTTCGTAGCTAAAAGCAACAATATCAATATGCTTCATGCCTTTGGCTTTTTGTCTTGCATGTAATATAGATGTTTTAGCATCGGCCGTTGAGTCGATGATCACCAATATCTTTTTATTCATTTTTGGTTACTCTGTTGTGTGTCGGGCATCACTGTTTGGGCATTCACCCAATAATGAAACTTCACCTGTTGCGCTTTCTTGTTCCAGTTTTACCTTAAAGCCCCATAGCCTGTAAAGGTGTTTTAGTACTTCATCTTTAGACTTGTTTAAAGGAATATTGTTATGGGGTACATAACGCAGAGTAAGTGAACGATCTCCTCTAATATCAACATTATAGACTTGAATATTTGGTTCGTGATTACTTAGGTTGTATTGTGCCGACAGGGTTTCACGAACTTGGTGATAACCCATTTCATCATGAATGGCACCGACATTGAGGGTTGGCTCTTTTTCATGATCAATAATGGTAAAGAGCTTAAAATCACGGATAATTTTTGGCGATAAAAACTGGCTAATAAAGCTCTCGTCTTTAAAGTTTTGCATTGCAAAGTGCAAGGTTTCTAACCAATCACTGCCGGCATACTCTGGAAACCACTTCTTGTCTTCTTCTGTTGGGTTTTCGCAAATACGGCGAATATCAACCATCATGTTAAAGCCAAGAGCATAGGGGTTAATGCCTGAATAATAATTACTGTTGTAGGGTGGTTGATACACCACATTGGTGTGACTTTGTAAAAACTCGAGCATAAAGGCATCGGTAAGCTTACCTTCATCGTACAAGTGGTTCAAAATGGTGTAATGCCAAAACGTAGCCCAACCTTCATTCATCACTTGCGTTTGTTTTTGTGGATAAAAATATTGCGAAATTTTACGCACAATTCGAATTATTTCTCGTTGCCATGACTCTAGCAGCGGCGCATTTTTTTCGATGAAATACAAAATGTTTTCTTGTGGCTCTTCAGGAAAACGGCGCTCACGCTTTTTCGACTCTTGCTGCGAAGTAGGGATTGTGCGCCACAGCTCGTTGACTTGCGATTGTAGGTAGTCTTCACGTTCTTGTTGGCGTTTTTGCTCTTCATAAAGTGAAATACGTTGCGGGCGTTTGTAGCGGTCAACACCATAATTCATTAATGCATGACATGAATCAATCAGGTTTTCGACCTCGGTAATACCGTGTTTCTCTTCGCACTTGGCAATGTAGTTTTTGGCAAATAATAAGTAATCGATAATTGAGCTGGCATCAGTCCAGGTTTTAAATAAGTAATTGCCTTTAAAAAATGAGTTGTGACCATAACAGGCATGGGCCATTACCAAGGCTTGCATTGGCAGGGTGTTTTCTTCCATTAAATAGGCAATGCAAGGATCTGAGTTAATAACAATTTCATAAGCGAGGCCCATTTGCCCACGCTTATAATTCTGCTCTGTTTGAATGAATTTTTTACCATACGACCAGTGGCTATAGCCAATCGGCATACCCACACTCGAATAGGCATCCATCATTTGTTCAGCAGTGATCACCTCAATTTGATTAGGGTAGGTATCGAGTTTATAAATTTTCGCTACCCGTTCAATTTCAGTTTGATACTCTGTTAATAGATCAAATGTCCAATCAGGACCGTCGCTAATACGTTTATCGGCCATACTTTACCTCACTGGCAAGGCTATGCGGCGCCTTGCTGCTGACGATTCTTTTTAAATAATTCACGGAAAATAGGGTAAATGTCCTCAACGCCACGAATGTGTTGCATGGCAAAATTGTCGTGGGTTTGCACTATTGATTGATACTCTCGCCATAAACTTTGATGAGCACGAGCGGTAATTTCGATATAGGCGTAATAGCGCACCGCCTTTAACAGTTTATTACGTAAAATTTCGCCACAGTTTGGCGAATCATCAGCCCAGTTATCACCATCAGAGGCTTGCGCTGCGTAAATGTTCCACTCTTCAGGGTTATAACGTTCAGCGATGATTTCGTTCATCAGTTTTAATGCACTTGATACTATGGTGCCACCCGTTTCTTGAGAATAGAAAAACTCTTGCTCATCAACTTCTTTCGCTTGGGTATGATGACGAATATAGACAACCTCTATATTTTTGTAGCTACGAGTTAAAAATTGATAAAGCAGAATATAAAAGCGTTTTGCCATGTCTTTCGTGGCTTGATCCATCGAGCCAGACACATCCATTAAACAAAACATCACAGCTTTGCTTGTTGGGTGTGGTTGCTTTTCATAATTACGAAAACGTAAGTCGTAATTATCAATAAATGGCACTGCTTTTATGCGGTTTTGCAGCTCCTCAATCTGACGTTCAAGTAACGCAATGGCTGCCTTGTCTGGCTGCTCTTCAGCTTGTAGCAGAGCGAGCTGACCTTCAAGCTCTGCAAGGTGGCGTTTTTTGCCTGCAGTCATCGCCACTCTTCGAGCAAGCGAGCCTTGTAATGAGCGAACAATATCAATATTGCTTGGCATGCCGTCGTTACAAAAACCAGCGCGATGGGTTTTCATTTGCACCAGTTTATCGAGCTGGTTTTGTTGCAGGTTGGGCAGTTCAAGATCTTCGAACAATAAGTCTAAGTATTCATCTTTTGAAATAGAAAATACAAAGTCGTCTTGTCCTTCACCAGAGTCACTGGCTTCACCTTCGCCGCTACCACCACCTTGACCGCCTCCTTGCGGGCGCTTGATTTTGTCGCCCGTAGAAAACTGGTCATTGCCTGGGTGGATCTGTTCACGGTCGCCACCACGTCCTTGATGAAAAATAGGCTCACTGATATCACGTTGCGGAATAGAGATACTCTCGCCGCTGGTGGTATCGGTTACGCTGCGCTTATTAATGGCATCAGATACCGCTTCTTTAATCTGTTTTTTATAACGCCTGATGAATCGTTGACGATTCAAGGTACTTTTGTTTTTTCCATTCAGGCGTCGGTCAATAAAATGCGCCATAACAACCCCCTTAAAACAAACGTTTTTTACTGCGATTTTCTAACGCGTAAATACCATTCAGAAAGTAAACGTACTTGTTTTTGGGTATAGCCTTTCTCAACCATACGATTGACAAAGTCTTCGTGTTTTTTCTGATCTTCTGCAGAGGTTTTCGCATTGAATGAAATAACCGGCAGCAGATCTTCGGTATTTGAGAACATTTTCTTCTCAATAACTGTGCGAAGTTTTTCGTAGCTGGTCCAAAGCGGATTCTTGCCTTGGTTGTGGGCACGCGCCCGCAGTACGAAATTAACTATCTCATTACGGAAATCTTTAGGGTTTGAAATACCCGCAGGTTTTTCAATCTTCTCAAGCTCTGCGTTAAGCGCAGCACGGTCAAATAACTGGCCAGTATCTGGGTCGCGGTATTCTTGATCTTGGATCCAGAAATCTGCATAAGTGACGTAGCGGTCAAAGATGTTTTGCCCATATTCAGAGTACGATTCTAAATAGGCTGTTTGTAACTCTTTCCCGATAAACTCTACATACTGAGGAATGAGGTATCCTTTTAAGTGGCTTAAGTAACGCTCTTCAACATCGGCGGTAAATTGCTCTCGCTCAATTTGCTGTTCAAGAACATAGAATAAGTGCACTGGGTTGGCTGCCACTTCAGTGGTATCGAAGTTAAATACCCGCGATAGGATCTTGAACGCAAAGCGAGTAGAAAGCCCGGTCATGCCCTCATCAACACCCGCGTAATCGCGGTATTCTTGATACGACTTCGCTTTCGGATCAGTATCTTTTAAGCTTTCGCCGTCATACACCCGCATTTTTGAATAAATACTTGAGTTTTCTGGCTCTTTAATACGCGAAAGGGTGGTAAATTGCGCCAGTGTTTTTAGTGTGCCCGGTGCACAAGGCGCATCATGTAATTCACTGTTTTCGAGTAGTTTATTGTAAATTTTAACTTCTTCAGATACACGCAAACAATAAGGCACTTTGACGATGTAAACACGGTCTAAAAATGCTTCATTGTTTTTGTTGTTCTTAAATGTTTGCCACTCAGATTCATTTGAGTGAGCTAAAATCATGCCATTGAACGGCAGGGCACTAATGCCTTCTGTGCCGTTGTAATTGCCTTCTTGCGTTGCTGTAAGCAGTGGGTGTAGCACCTTGATTGGCGCTTTAAACATTTCCACAAATTCCATTAAGCCTTGGTTTGCTAAGCAAAGTGCACCTGAGTAGGCGTAGGCATCAGGGTCGTTCTGTGCAAAGTGCTCAAGCTGGCGAATATCTACCTTACCAACTAACGCTGAAATGTCTTGATTGTTTTCATCGCCGGGCTCAGTTTTCGCAATCGCGACTTGATTTAAAATAGATGGAAAGCGCTTAACCACTCTAAATTGGCTAATATCACCATTAAATTCACTTAAGCGTTTTGCAGCCCACGGTGACATCACCGTTTTTAAATAACGCGGTTTAATGCCGTATTCTTTTTCTAAAAGTTCAGCGTCTTCATTTGGGTCAAATAACGCTAAAGGGTGGTCGTTAACAGGCGAGCCTTTGATTGAGTAAATAGGTACCTGCTGCATTAAGTATTTTAGTTTTTCAGCAATGGATGATTTACCACCACCTACTGGGCCAAGTAAATACAGTACTTGCTTACATTCTTCTAAGCCTTGCGCAGCATGTTTTAAATAAGAAACGATTTGCTCAATGGCATCTTCCATACCATAAAAATCGTGAAATGCAGGGTAGCGTGCGACTACGCGATTAGAAAACAGCCTGCTTAAGCGCACATCGGTTGAAGTGTCGATAATCTCCGGCTCACCGATGGCCATCAATAGCCGCTCAGGTGCGCTGGCATAAGCTGATTTATCCTTCTTACAGATCTCGAGAAATTCCTCAATACTGTATTCTTCTTCTTGCGCTGCTTCGTATCGTGATTGGTAATGCTCAAAAATACTCATAGAGACCTCCGAAAACCCGCTAAAATGACGTGTAATTAGATTAAGAGAAAAGCAAAGGCTAATTAAAGCTTAGTCACGATTTTGAATTTTTGCGCAAGAAAATTAAGAATTTAATTGAAAAAAGCTCATCTTGATTACGCTTTTTGGCTGAGGGCTTGGCTGCGACTTAGAAGGGGCGTGCACTGGCAATAAAAAAGACGCCGAAGCGTCTTTTTTTGATTACTGCTAGTAACAGAAGATTAAGCGAAGTTAGCGTTCGCGAAGTCCCAGTTAACTAATGCCCAGAAACCTTTTAGGTAATCTGGACGAACGTTACGGTAATCGATGTAGTAAGCGTGTTCCCAAAGATCCACAGTTAGGATTGGAGTAACACCTTCATCAGTTAATGGCGTTGCAGCATTTGATGTGTTAACGATATCAAGAGTGCCGTCAGCTAGTTTAACTAACCAAGTCCAGCTTGAACCGAAGTTGTTTACTGCTTTGTCGTTTAACGCTTCTTTGAATGCGTCGAAAGAACCCCATTTAGCGTTGATCGCGTCAGCGATTGCGCCTGTAGGCTCGCCACCACCGTTTGGAGATAGGCTGTTCCAGTAGAACGTGTGGTTCCAGATTTGTGCAGCATTGTTAAATACGCCACCTTCTGAAGAACATACGATTTCTTCTAGAGATTTGTTTTCGAATTCTGTGCCTGGGATCAGACCGTTTAATTTCACAACGTAAGTGTTGTGGTGTTTACCGTGGTGAAACTCTAGAGTCTCTTTTGAAATATGTGGCTCTAATGCATCGATTGCGTATGGTAGTGACGGTAGTTCAAATGCCATTTTTTATCTCCATCTTCTTGGTTGATAGTCCACTCAGTTATAGGTAATAGCAAGGTAAACAGCGTACTTCCCTATACCAAGTGGTATTATAGTGTTACTATAATTGTTGAGTATTTTACTCAAGTTTTAGCAAACAGCAATGCTATTGCTAAAGACTATTTAAAATTGTGGCTACGAATGCCGATTTTAAGTTATATATCTGAGGCCACAGTGAAACTTTTTCAAGGCCAATGTAGTAAGCCAATGTCTTTTTTGAGGTTGTAAATGGAAACCATCGATAAAATTAAACAGCAAATTTCTGAAAATCCAATTCTTCTTTACATGAAAGGATCACCAAAGTTACCTAACTGTGGTTTTTCTTCACAAGCATCACAAGCACTTATGGCGTGTGGTGAGCAGTTTGCTTACGTTGACATTCTACTTAACCCAGATATCCGTGCAGAGTTACCTGCATACGCAAACTGGCCAACATTCCCACAGTTATGGGTAGAAGGCGAGCTTATCGGTGGTTGTGACATTATCATCGAAATGTTTCAACGTGGTGAATTACAGCCACTAATCACTGAAACAGCTGCAAAGTACAAAGAAAAAGACGCTGAATAATTATATTTAGTGTTGAAAGAAGCCGCTGATTGCGGCTTTTTTGTATCTGTTGTATTACGCGGGCAGCAAAACATGCACGCTTAATCCACCTTGCTCGCGGTTATGTAAGCTAATTTGCCCGTGGTGTGCTTCAACTATTTCTCTGCACAGTGCTAGCCCTAAGCCACTGCCTGTTGCTTTAGTGGAGTAAAAGGGTATAAGTGCGTTAGCCATTACAGCTTCACTCATACCTTTGCCTTTATCACTCACTGTGATGTGTGTGCCACTTGCTTCTTGTTGTACTGTTAAGCTGACATCTTCGGGGTTTGACCCTGACTCATAGGCATTTTTTAATAAGTTTATAAGTAATTGTTCGAGCTGAGTGTGATCAGCGTCAGTTGTTACACGCTCATCAAGTGAAACCTCGACTTGCCACTGACTTTTTAATTGCTCAATCAGCGTAGGCCAGTTAAGAGTTGATAGTTGAGGGGTGGGTAACTTGGCAAATTTACCATAGCCTTGTACAAACTCATTAAGGTGTTTTATGCGGTCTTCAATGGTGGTAAATACCCGTTTTAAGCGTGGTTCATCGACTTCTTTTGTTAAAAGTTGCGCGCTATGAAGCATCGACGACATTGGCCCTAGGGAGTTGTTTAGCTCATGGCTAATAATACGAATAACTTTTTTCCATACCTCTACTTCTTGGCGGCTTAGTTCGCGGGTCAGTTGTTTAAAAACATACAGTTGGTGAAACTGATTATTAAGTAATAATCGGCCTGTTGCCATATGCCAAGTTTGTGATTCTTGATCTGCTTTGTCGAAGGTAAATAAGCCATCAACACCTTTGTGTATGGCACGCGTTAATTGCTCGCAGCTTGAATCTAATAAGTTTTCTAGCTTGGCGCCTTCAAGGGCTGATTTAGCATCGAGTAAGCTGCGAGCGCTATGGTTGCTATACACAATAAAGCCTTGGTCGTTAGTCAAAAGCACAGCTTGTGGCGAGCTTTGCAGTACTTTATCGAGCATCAGCTCACGCTGATAAATCCATTGCTTTTCTTGGCGAAGCTGTTTTGCAGTTTGGTTATAAAGCCGGCATAAATCACCTAGCTCATCACTGCCATCATAGGCTAATAATGTAGCCAGCTCACCATCTTTAAAATTAAGCAGCCCGGTTTCGAGCGAGTTCATGCCATCAATGAGCGGAGCTGATAATTGCGCGGCAAAAAATCCGCTTATCAAGGTGCAAGCGAGTAGGGCTAATAGGCTGTAAAGCAAGCTTATGCCCGCAAAATAACACACCAATATTAGCGGCAATGCAGACGCTGCAATACATAAGGTTATGATTTTATATCGAAACGAAAAACGCATTAGTATTCAATCTTAAATTTATCAAGCCTGCGATAAAGCGCTTGGCGGCTTAAACCAAAATGGCGAGCCACTTTAGCAATCACACCTTTGTATTCGCGCATGGCAAGTTCGATCTCCTGTTTGTTAGGCTCTGCTCTTGTTTGTGTTGGGCTGTTTGTTTCAACTTGTAAGCCAAAATCAGCAAGCTCAATCACCCCTGAGGGTTTTAAAACGCCAGCGCGTTTACAGGCATTTTCAAGCTCACGAACATTACCCGGCCAACTATGGGCGAGCAGGGCTTTTTCTGTACTTAGCGACAGTGTGCGCTCAGGTAAAAAGTGTGCGACTAAAGCTAAAATATCATCTGGGCGATGGGCAAGGCTTGGTAAATTTAACTCAATTACATTTAAGCGGTAGTAAAGGTCTTCGCGAAATTGACCTGTTTTAATTGCATGGCTTAAATCTTCATTGGTTGCTGAAATCACCCGCACATTCACTTTACGTGTTTGTGTTGAACCTAAACGTTCAAATTCACCGGTTTGTAAAATGCGTAATAATTTCATTTGCCCAGAAAGTGGCAAGTTACCAATTTCGTCTAAAAATAGGGTGCCACCATCGGCCGCTTCAAAACGACCAATACGCTGCTTGGTAATACCTGTATAAGCGCCCGCTTCGGCACCAAATAACTCAGCCTCAATAAGCTCGCTTGGCAAAGCACCGGCATTAACAGTGATAAAGGGTTTATCTGCTAATAATGAATTGGCTTGTATTATTTGTGCAATGCGTTCTTTACCACTGCCGTTGGGGCCTGTGATCAGTACTGAAATATCCGATTTAGCCACTTGAATCGCAAGATTAACAATGTGCTCCATAGCGGTACTTTTATAAACCAAGCCCACCAAATTTGCTTGTCGTACAGATGCGTCACGCTCTTGCTGGTGGCGGGTAAAAGTCTCGTTTTGCTGTTTTGCTTTACCCAGTTCGATTAGATTATTTACACAAGTAAGTAGCTTGGCGTCGTCCCATGGTTTTGGTAAATAATCAGCAGCCCCTGCTTTGACAAGTTCAACGGCAGTAGAAAGCTCTGTCCATGCGGTGATCAAAATAATCGGTAGGTGAGGGTTAATTTCTCGTAAGGCATAAAAAAGTTCTTTGCCTTCTTCGCCGGAAGTGGTGTCGGCGGTAAAGTTCATGTCTTGAATAACAAGCGCTATGCGTTGGTATTGTACGGCTTGAATTGCCTCAAACGGGTTACTTGCGGTAACAACATCAAAACCGTGAATTTCGAGTAATAACGACAATGCATCCAAAATTGCTGGGTTATCGTCGACGATAAGTATTTTTTCCATATTATTGTTTTAGTTATTTTCCTAATAAGGGTGCAAGATGAATGCTACACTGTTAATCCAGTGTAGCATAGGTTGGGAGAACTAAATTGTTCGAGTTGCAATGCTCGGTGAGATATTCGCCGCCCGTTTTGCAGGTGCAAGTACTGCTAATAAACTCATAACGAACACTGCCAGCGCCGTAGCAAGCACGTAGCTAATATCAAGCTGAGCTATTGAAAAGTGCTGCATGAGCACCTGGCCTAAATACACGGCAGCAATCACACCAATCACTAAACCAACTATACATATCATGGCGTTTTCAACTAAGAAGTAGCTGATGATGGCCGATTTTCTGGCCCCTAAAGCACGGCGAGTACCTATTTGTTTAGTACGCTTACTAATATTGAACAGCGTTAGGCCGAAAATACCCAGGGCCGTCACCAACACTAAAATAGTAATAAGTACAATCAGCATGCGCATCATTAATGTATCCTCAGCCATGTATGACTCTTTATCGTCATCTAAGCCACGAATGCGAGAAATCACGCGTTTGTTGTAGTTTTTCAGCATGGCTTCTTCAACACGGTTCATGACTGATTGACGTTGACCAGGCTCTGTTCTAACCACAAAGCGTGCATTTGTACCAGGCTTAATAAAAGGCAGCAGTGCTACGTTATCTGGACGGCTGTCTTTAAGCCATGGGCCTTTCATAAGTTCAACAACACCAATTACTTTCATTGGAATGTCACCAAAATAGACAGTTTGACCTAAACCATTGCCGTCAGGGAACAGCTCATCGAGTAGAGTTTTAGTGACAACGGTTACTTTTGAAAGCTCATCATAGTTATCGGTGACGATCACTTCGTCTTCGGTGTAGTTACGCCCAGCAATGAGTTTTACACCATAAGTATTAATGCCATGCTCATCGATAAACATGTAAGAGCTACGCGCTGATTTACTCTCTTCAGGTGCTGGCTTTAAACTAAAATCTGACGAAGAGCCACTGCCCGAAAGCGGTGTATTACTTGAATAAGCAGCATCAACAACACCAGGTATTTGACGAAGCATGGCTTCATCAAGCTCATATTGCTGTGACGGCGACACATCTTTGCCAAACATCATGACATTAAAAACGAAAATGTCTTGTTCAGGATAGCCAGTCTCTTGGCTTAAATAGCTAATTCTGTCTTGAATAATAAACGCTGCGTTACTAACAATTGCAGTGGTGATGGCAATTTGGATCAGTAATAAAATGGCGCCAACTTTTGAGCGGCATAAGGCGTGAAAGATAGGTTTAATTTCTAACATGGGTGTCTTCCTTATTGGCTCTTAAGATAAATAGCAGGGTTGGTTTTACATACCAGCCAAGCAGGGTACAGACCCGCTATCACACAGGTGCTAATTGCAATCACAGGTGCGCTGAGTAGCATGGTTAAATCCATAGTGGCTAAGCTTTGGTAGTAGCTATAGCTTTGACGTACGCCTAATAAGCCCACTTGCGCTAAAATAATTCCGAAGATGCCACCTAAGAAACCTAACATCGCGACCTCAACAATATGTTGAAAGAATATTTGGCGTTTGCTGGCACCTAATGCACGGCGCACACCAACCTCAGGAGCGCGGCGTAAAAATTTCGCTAGTAATAAACCTAAAATGTTGGCAAGGCATACTGCTAAAAACATAAAGCTTAGGCCAACCAGAATTTCGTTGTCTTCGCTAACGACATTGTTGTACTGCATCCACTCATTTACATCGCGTAAGGTGGCGGTTAATTTTTCGCGGTTAAAACGACCTAGCTTTTGTTGCTCTTGCATATAGGCCATTAAAAAGTCTTGGTAAGCTTGTTTTTCTGCAGGTGTTTTTAGTTCAACCCAAAATTGTAACCACACCATTTCAGAATTGAGTTTGTCGTTAAAGGTATTGGTTTTTTCGTGCTTCCAACCATTGGTATTACCCCAGTTTTCAAGCTGGCGTGCTTTCATTAGGCTAAATGGTAAAAATAGTTGCTCGGTCTTATTAAATGCACCGTTGTTCAGATCATAATATTTGGTGGTGATATCCCAATCATCAATCACGCCAATAACTTCGTAGCTGGCATCATCGAGGTACACCATTTTACCGACAGGGTTTTCACCTGCGAATAACTTGTCGTTTAATTCTTTATTGATCACCACAACAGGGGCTGCATCGGCTTCTTGTTGCGTGCTCCAAACCCCACCGTAAATAAACGATAGGTTAAACATATCGAAAAAATCAGGCGTGGTTAGGCGAGCTTGACCAATAAATGGTTTAACTTTATCTGAGTCTAAATAAACCGAAAAACCCGTTCTAACCATAGTGACACGTTTGCCACCCGCATTTGCTTGATTAAGATTAACGGCATCCTGATAAGTTAATTGCAGTGGCATGTTATCGACTGTCCACCACGTACGGCCTTCATCCATGGTTTGTAGCTGTACTGTATAAAGGTCGCTACTTTTTTCAGGAATAGGGTCTGCCGACATCATGTGGTACACAGATAAACTGGTCATGGTTACGCCAATACCAATGGCAATGGCCAGTACCATTAAAAAGCTCACAAGTGGCGTGCGCTTAAAGCTGCGCCAGCTTAAATCTAAATAATGAAGGAACATGGTTACACTCCAGCCGCTTTAAGGTTTTGAGTACCTTGATACAAGGTGAAGTCAGCGAGTTGGCCATCAACAACTTGGATATTACGTGGTGCTCTGCGGGCAAGCTCAGGATCATGGGTAACCATGATGATGGTTGCGCCATCACGGTTGATTTGCTCAAGTAGCTCCATTACTTGACGGGCCATTAAACTATCTAAATTACCGGTCGGCTCATCGGCAAGTAAAAAGCGCGGTTCACCAGCAAGGGCTCTGGCAATAGCTACACGTTGTTGTTGGCCACCAGAAAGTTGTTGCGGTAAGTGTTTAGCGCGTGATGCTAAACCAACTTGCTCTAAGCATTGCTCGATTCGGCGTTTACGCTCGGCGGCTTTGATACCGCGATAACGCAGTGGTACTTCAATATTTTCATAGAGGTTCAAATCTGGAATAAGGTTGAAGCCTTGGAAAATAAAACCAATTTTTTGATTACGAAGATCTGCACGCTGGTTGTCGTTTAGCTTACCCACGTCAATACCGTCTAGCATGTATTGGCCTTCGCTAAAGGGTTCTAACATACCGGCGATGTTTAAAAATGTGGTTTTACCTGAGCCACTTGGCCCTGTTACGGCAATAAATTCACCTTCTTCTACTTGTAGATTAAAGTCACGAAGGGCATGTGTTTGTACCATATCTGTTTGATACACTTTGCTGATGTTGTTCATTGTAAGCATGTTGATTATTCCTTTTATTTGTTAGCGTAAAACCAGTGTGGGTGCTTTTTTAAAGCGATCGTAGTTCGAGATAATTAACTTATCGCCAGGCTCTACGCCTTCAATTATCTCCACAGCATTAATACTGCTTGCACCGGTTTTTATATCGATTAAATAAGCCATGTCACCGTCAACCTTATAGGCATAGGTGCCACCTTGTTGTAAGAATGCGCCGCGTTTTACTTGTAATACATCGTCGCGATTCTCTAATAAAATACGTGCGGTTAAGCGTTGGTTTTGGCGGATGCCAGAAATCTCATTGTCAAAACGTACGCGGGTTGTCACCTCACGGTTATTCACTTCAGGTGATATAGCCGATAGCGTGCCTGTGACATGACGACTACCTAACGTAAGCTCAACTTGCATACCAAGACCTAGCTCATTGGCGTAACTTTCTGGTACTTGCAGTTCTGCTTCAAAGTTACTTAAATCGACCAATGTCATTAATGGTTGGCTTTGTGTGACCGCTTCTTTTTGTTGCACTAATAAGTTACCCACAATGCCGCTTACACTCGCGGTAATAGTGAGTTCATTTACTTGTCTGAGTAAGTCATCAACAATTAGTTGCTGACGTGCCAGATCACGCTCTGCAGCTTTTAGCTCAAATGCGAGGGTATCTTTAGCTAAGCTGACTTCTTGCTCGGCGTGCTTATAAGACAGCTTGGCACGAGCTAAGTCATCAACGGCTTTTTCTAAATCTATTTGGCTAATTAAATGTTTTTCGATTGAGATTTTAGCTCGGCGGTTTTCTCTATCTGCGGCATTGAGTTCAACTTGCGCTAAATCGAGCGCTTTAGTCAGGCTTAGTTTTTGTCTGCGCGCTTCAAGTTGCTTGCGCTGTAATTCGCCTTCTAATCGCGCTAATACTGATTGTTGTTGTTTTAGCTCGTTGGTTAGCTCAGGGCTGGTTACGGTTGCGATCACTTCATTTACTTCAACGCTGTCACCGGCTTTTACTTTTAAATCGACAAAGCCGCGTTCTGGGCTATAAACCTTTGGCGCATTAGCTGCAACGATTTTACCGCTTGCTGCTACATCTCTGGTGAGTGTCTTTTGGCTTACTTCACTAATTTGTAGGCTTGCTGCATCAACCGAAATGCTGCCATCGTTACTGGCAAACAATGCTTGAAAGCCGAGTGCACCAACAAGTATTACACTTGCAGCTAGTATAAGTGGCTTTTTAATGGTGGTTTTCTTGGCCACGGTAATATCTTGGGCACTGGTATCCTTAATCATCATAACTCCTTACGATTCTCAAAACACACAATCATGAAGCCAACGGCAAGCATGGTAAGTGGAGAAGCCATAAACAAACTGATAGTGAACATTTTGAAATCCTCAATTTCGCTGATGTCTTATCTATACCAGTAGCGTGCCAGTTTTTAATTTATTGATTTTTAATTATTTTATGTTTTAACAGTGAGTTAATGTCTGTCCGCGGACAGAAAAAGTGTCCGCTGCGGACACTTTTAAATTGCTGATTGTTGACGCAAGGGTAAAGAACTCAGTCATTGCGACTAAGGTAGTCTGCTCAGATACGTAGTTTGTAACTATGCTAAAGCCAAGAGTAAATAATGATGCAGTTAGGCTAGGCGAGACCCCGTAAAAAACTGCATTGATATTCATATCTTGAATAATTATTCAAAACAAAGCGCAGTTTACGTTAACGTAAATCGGCGGGTTTTTAGATTGTTTTTTTACAAGTTGTTAAATTTGACACCAGTGTCATAAAAAAATAACGGGTAAAATACGACTAAATGTAAAAAAAATAGCATAGAATTTAAAAAGTGCTTTAAGTGAGAAATATTCATGAATATGAATATGTATTCAAAACTCTATTGACTCATGAGGTATTTGGCGATAGTTTTGTTCGTCTGCTAGCACTGTCACAAAAGACTGAACCGCTAGTCGTTGTAGCAAGGGGAGGGGTCTATGTTATACGACTCAAAATTAGAAAAAGATAATTGTGGCTTTGGCTTAATAGCCCAGGTCAATGGTCAGGCGAGTCACCGCTTGATTCGAACAGCAATCACTGGCTTAGATCGCATGGAACACCGTGGGGGTATTTCTGCTGATGGTAAAACAGGTGATGGCTGTGGTTTATTAATGCAAAAACCTGATAGCTTCTTTCGTGCTATAGCCAGCGAACATGATTGGCATTTAGGAAAGAACTACGCCGTTGGCATGGTATTTTTAAATGCCGATCCTGTACTTGCGCAAACAGCTAAAGATGTGTTGAGTGAAGAACTCGAAAAAGAAACCTTGAGCATTCAAGGCTGGCGCGTAGTACCTACCGATGCGTCATGTTTAGGGCCAATTGCAAAAAAACAACTACCAGGCTTTGAACAAATTTTTGTAAGCGCACCAGAAGGCTGGCGTCCAAAAGATTTAGAACGTCGCTTGTATGTAGCGCGTCGTCGTGCTGAAAAGCGCCTCGAAAACGATGAACATTTTTATATTGCCAGCTTATCTGGTTTAGTTACTGTCTATAAAGGCTTAATGATGCCTGTAGACTTACCTAACTTTTATTTAGACCTAGCTGACATCCGCATGACCAGTGCGATTTGTGTATTCCACCAACGTTTCTCTACTAATACACAACCTCGTTGGCCACTGGCGCAACCATTCCGCTATCTAGCACATAATGGTGAAATTAATACGATTCAAGGTAACCGCCAATGGGCTCGTGCCCGTGCGTATAAGTTTGCCTCACCACTTATTCCTGATTTGCAATCAGCAGCGCCTTTCGTGAACGAAAGCGGCTCAGACTCTTCTAGCTTAGATAATATGCTTGAGTTGTTCTTAGCGGGTGGCATGGATTTATTCCGTGCAATGCGTATGCTTGTGCCGCCAGCATGGCAAAAAAACCGTGCTATGGATGATGACTTACGTGCATTCTATGACTTTAACTCAATGCATATGGAACCATGGGATGGCCCAGCTGGTATTGTCATGTCTGACGGTCGTTTTGCTGCTTGTAACCTTGACCGTAACGGTTTACGCCCAGCGCGCTATGTAATCACTCAAGACGGTTTTATTACCCTTGCCTCAGAAGTCGGTATTTGGGACTACGCGCCAGACGAAGTGGTTGAGAAAGGCCGTGTTGGCCCAGGTGAGTTATTAGTAATTGATACTCATCAAGGTAAAATTTGGCATTCAGATGAGATTGACCAAGATCTTAAGTCACGCCATCCATATAAAGCATGGCTTGAAGCAAACGTTAAGCGTTTAACGCCATTTGAACAGTTATCTGAAAAAGATGCCGGTAACCGTTCTTTTGATGACGAAACACTGCTTAAGTATCAAAAAATGTTTGGCTACACCAACGAAGAGCTTGATAGTGTAATTCGTGTAATGGGTGAAAATGGTCAAGAAGCAACAGGTTCAATGGGTGATGACACGCCATTTGCGGTTCTGTCAGAAGGCCATCGCTCACTGTTTGATTACTTCCGACAAAAATTTGCGCAAGTAACCAATCCACCAATTGACCCACTTCGTGAAAATCACGTTATGTCACTGGCAACCTGTATTGGTAGTGAGCAAAACGTATTTAACGAAACAACCGGCCACGCTAAGCGATTACAGTTTGATACGCCGATTTTGATGTACGCTGATATGCAACAGCTGATCAATGCTGACGATGAGCATTACAGTTACTGTAAAATTGATATCACTTACACACTAGAAGAAGGCTTAGAAAACGCAATCACACGTATTTGTGATGAAGCACAAGAAAAAGCAGCGTCAGGCTGTGTCATGCTTATTTTAAGTGATCGTAACTTTAGCGAAACGCATTTGCCGATCCCGGCTGCGATGGCGGTTGGTTCAATTCAAAGGCGTTTAGTCGATAATAACTTACGTTGTGAATCTAATATCATCATCGAATCGGGTAGTGTCCGTGATGCGCATCAGTTTGCGGTATTACTTGGTTTTGGTGCAACGGCAATTTATCCGTACCTTGCATATGAATCATTAGTTGCAATGAGTGACAAAAAGATTTTAAACAAGAGCTATTGCGAAGTAACGCTTGCTTATCGTAATGCGATTAACAAGGGTCTGTATAAAATCATGTCGAAAATGGGGATCAGTACTGTCGCTTCGTACCGCTGCTCGATGTTATTTGAGGCAGTTGGTTTATCAGATGCGGTTGTAGAAACCTGTTTTAACGGTGTAGCTAGTCGTATCAAAGGGGCGTGTTTTACTGATTTTGATGATGACCAACGTAAACTTCATAAGCTGGCATTTAGTAAACGTAAGTTATTAAGTCATGGTGGCTTACTAAAATATGTTCACGGTGGTGAGTACCATGCTTATAACCCAGATGTTATTCAAACACTGCAAAAGGCAGTGCGCTCTGGGGATTATAAAGATTACTTGGCTTATGCTGATTTAGTAAATAACCGTCCGATCACCAATTTACGTGACATGTTGGCGGTGAAAATTCCTGAAAGCGGTGTGAGTGTTGATGACGTAGAGCCAGCAACTGAGCTTTACAAACGTTTTGACTCAGCAGCAATGAGTATTGGTGCATTATCGCCAGAAGCACATGAAGCACTCGCGATTGCAATGAACCGCTTAGGGGGTTGTTCAAACTCTGGTGAAGGTGGTGAAGACAAGCTTCGCTACGGTACAGAGAAAAACTCACGTATTAAGCAAGTTGCTTCGGGCCGTTTTGGTGTTACACCACATTACTTACGTAGCGCTGATGTCATTCAGATTAAAGTGGCGCAAGGTGCAAAACCAGGTGAGGGTGGTCAATTACCGGGTGAAAAAGTAACGCCGTATATTGCAAAATTACGTTACTCAGTGCCAGGTGTGACCTTGATTTCGCCTCCGCCGCATCACGATATTTACTCGATTGAAGATTTAGCCCAGCTTATTTTCGATTTAAAACAAGTAAACCCAGATGCACTGATCTCGGTGAAACTCGTTTCTGAGCCGGGCGTAGGTACTATCGCAACAGGCGTAGCTAAAGCCTATGCCGATTTAATTACCATTGCTGGTTATGACGGTGGTACAGGTGCAAGCCCGCTTACTTCTGTTAAGTATGCAGGTAGCCCTTGGGAGCTTGGTCTTGCTGAAACCCAGCAGGCGCTGGTAGAAAATGGTTTACGTCACCGTATTCGTTTGCAAACAGATGGTGGTCTTAAAACGGGTCTAGATATCATTAAGGCGGCTATTTTAGGTGCTGAAAGCTTTGGCTTTGGTACTGGCCCTATGGTGGCACTTGGTTGTAAATATTTACGTATTTGTCACTTAAACAACTGTGCGACTGGTGTTGCAACGCAAGACGATACGCTGCGCCAAAAGCATTATCATGGCCTACCAGAAATGGCGATGAACTATTTTAAGTTTATAGCCGAAGAAGCTCGCCAAATTATGGCAAGTTTAGGTGTAACTCGTTTAACAGATTTAATTGGTCGTTTGGACTTACTTGAAGCAATCGAAGGCAACACAGAGAAACAAAAGAAAGTCGATCTGTCGTCTGTGATTGCTGTGCCTAACAACCCAACGGGTGAAACACTGTATTGTAGTGCGCCAAATAGCTCACACTACTTAGGTCAGCTAAATGAAACCTTGCTTGAAAAAGCTAAACAAGCAATTGATGAAAAATCAGGTATTTCACTGGTTAACCGTATTTGCAATACAGACCGTTCAGTGGGCGCTATGTTATCTGGCTATATCGCTTCTAAACACGGTAACCAAGGTATGGCTGCTGATCCTGTCTCTGTTGAGCTTCATGGTACAGCGGGTCAATCATTTGGTGTATGGAATGCGGGTGGCCTTGAAATGACACTCGTTGGTGATGCCAATGACTATGTTGGTAAAGGCATGGCTGGCGGTAAGCTAGTAATTCGCCCACCGCTGGGTTCATCTTTTGAAAGTCACAAAGCGACTATTGCCGGTAATACCTGTTTATATGGTGCAACAGGCGGTAAGTTATTTGCTGCAGGCTGTGCCGGTGAGCGTTTTGCAGTGCGTAACTCAGGCGTTCAAGCGGTTGTAGAAGGTGTTGGTGACAATGGCTGTGAATACATGACAGGTGGTGTGGTTTGCGTACTTGGCAAAGTGGGTATTAACTTTGGTGCAGGTATGACAGGGGGATTTGCGTATATTCTTGATGAAGGCAACGACTTTGAAAAACGCATTAACCCTGAGCTTGTTGAAATTGTTACCCTTGAAGGGTTGGCGTCACACCAAGAACATTTACGCGGCCTCATTGCTGAGCATTTAGAGCTTACCGGCTCAAACCGCGCTGAGCAGATTTTAGCTAACTTCGATTTATACATGCCAATGTTTAAATTAGTTAAGCCAAAGTCTAGTGATGTAAAAAGTTTACTCGGACACCGAGCGCGCAGTAGCGCAGAGCTTCGTGTTCAGGCTCAGTAAGGGGGTAGTATGAGCGAAAATGTATACCAGTTTATCGATGTACAACGTGTTGATCCGCGCAAAAAGCCAATTTCAGCACGTAAACAATCTTTCGTAGAAATTTACGAGCCGTTTTCTGAGACACAAGTTAACTCACAGGCGGATCGCTGTTTAGATTGTGGTAATCCATACTGTGAATGGAAATGCCCAGTGCATAACTATATTCCACAATGGTTAAAACTCATTCGTACTGGCCGTATTTTAGAAGCGGCAGAGCTGTCTCACCGTACAAACAGCTTACCAGAGGTGTGTGGACGAGTTTGTCCACAAGATCGCTTGTGTGAAGGCTCTTGCACACTTGAAGAAGAGTTTGGTGCTGTCACTATCGGTAATATCGAAAAGTACATCACTGATACGGCATTTAAAATGGGCTGGAAACCAGATATGTCGTATGTGGTATGGTCTGACAAAAAAGTGGCTATCATTGGTGCAGGTCCAGCGGGCTTAGGTTGTGCGGATATTTTAGTACGTAACGGTGTTAAGCCTGTGGTGTTTGACCGTCACCCAGAAATCGGTGGCCTTCTTACGTTTGGTATTCCTTCATTCAAACTTGAAAAAGAAGTAATGCAAAAGCGTCGTGAAATTTTCACGGAAATGGGAGTTGAGTTTCAGCTAAACACTGAAGTTGGCGTTGACATTACCCTTGATGAAATTTTGGCTGAATATGATGCCGTATTCTTAGGGGTGGGTACCTATCAAAGTATGCGTGCAGGCCTTGAGAATGAAGATGCAGAGGGTGTGTTTGATGCACTGCCGTTTTTAATTGGTAACACTAACCGTGTTATGGGCTATGCAGAAGACAAGCAAGCTTATATCGATATGGCGAACGAAAAAGTTGTCGTGTTAGGCGGTGGTGATACAGCAATGGACTGTGTGAGAACCTCTATCCGACAAGGCGCTACACAGGTTACCTGTGCGTATCGTCGTGACGAAGAAAACATGCCAGGCTCAAAGCGCGAAGTTAAAAATGCTCGTGAAGAGGGCGTTGAGTTTACCTTTAACGTTCAGCCAAAAGGCATTGTGGTTGACGAGCAAGGGAAAGTTGCTGGTGTTAAGATGGTGAAAACCCAACTTGGTGAACCGGACGAAAATGGTCGTCGTCGTGCTGAAGAAGTTGCGGGTTCTGAGCATGTTATTGAAGCAACTAAAGTGCTCATGGCGTTTGGTTTTAAACCTCATAAAATGGATTGGTTAGAACCGTACGGTGTTGAAATCAATCACTGGGGTGGCATCAATGCACCAGAAAAAGGTGAATTTACTCACCAAACAACCAATCCTAAGATTTTTGCCGGTGGCGATATTGTCCGCGGCTCAGATTTAGTGGTAACGGCTATTTTCGAAGGCCGAAATGCCGCGGAAGGGATTATGGATTATTTAGGCGTTTAATTCTAAGGCGCCATTCAACACTTTTAAAAGCAAGCTACCGAGCTTGCTTTTTTATTGCCTATCATTTTATTGATACGAAAATTTAACCTAGTTTTAGAAAAATAATGAAAAAATAGCGCTTATTACCTAAAATCTAGGAATGAATCTAACTGTTGAACAGAAAAAATTCATTATTTCGTACTAACTCCATATTTGCTCCATATTGTTGCGTTTTAATATTTAGTAGAGGCAGAAGCCCATCTTAATATTTGATGCTAACAACATGGATAAAAAGAAAATGTTTTGCGAACACACAAATGACGAGCAGTTAAGCTTTTTTCAGCCAAATTCGAAATCTGAAAATGATTTACTCAATGAGGTTATGAATAGTGAAGATCTGCACGATATTCTGACTATGGTTTTATTAGATGAAACCTTATCAGATACGCTTAAAGCGATGGTGAAGCAACAACTTAGAACAATAAAAAAAATATAAACGGAAATAGAAATGCCGCAGATATTAGTCGTTGAAGACGACTTAGATATTGCAGAACAAGTGCTGTTGTTCTTTAATGCATCTGGCTTTACTACTCACCACATCACTGATGGCAGTGCTGTGGTGTCGTGGGTTAAAGAAAATAATCCGGATGCGATAATTTTAGATGTAATGTTACCCAATTTAGATGGCGTGGAGTGCATGAAGCAGATCCGCGCTTTTTCTATGGTACCGATTATTATGGTAACCGCTAAAGTTGAAGAGGCTGATAGGCTAAAAGGGCTAGAACATGGTGCCGATGACTATGTTTGTAAACCTTTTAGCGGCGCAGAGCTGGTGATGCGTGTTAAAGCTATTTTAAGGCGTTGTGTGTCAGCACCTAGTACCGATGTAGTAGTGCAAGCGACTGATGCAATTTGCTTAATAGAAGATGCGCTTGAAGTTGAAATTAAAGGTGTCTCTTTAGGTTTAACAAAAGTGGAATTTGACGTATTTAAACTTTTGTACAAAGCCCCAAAGCGTGTTTTTTCTAGGCAGCAGATACTTGACCATATCCAACCAAACAACTTTGATATTACCGATCGGGTAATCGACAGCCATATTAAAAATATTCGCAAAAAGCTTAAGAGTTTAGATTTCTCTCCTAAGATAGTCGCTTCCGTTTATGGTGCTGGCTATCGCTATGATGAACGTCAAATCAATTGATTTGGCGTTCATCGCTTTCTAAATTACATACTGTTCGATCACCTTTTCGAATCGAATGGCTAAACACATACACTGATAATTCCCTCGTTTTGATATCTTGCCAAATGCGTTTGCTAGCCACAGGGCATAAAGCGTAATGTAAATATTGACTCAAAGCTTCACCTTCTAGAGCAATTTTGCTTGGCGTTTGCACATACACCTGAATTGCATCAGATGAGTAGTTAATTTTATTTAAGCGCCATTGCCCCAGTAAAAACTGTTTGGCAAAAAATTGCGAGATACGCTGTTTCGCAGCTGCAGATAACGGTGGATACTCTTTCGGTTTTTCATAACTCGCATAATAAAACCCAGCACTCAATAGCACACAAGCAAGCGCGGCGCAGATAGAAAGAGGTGATTTTTTGGTTTTTTTAACTTTGCTTTGGCGGTGTTTACGCTCAACAGATTTTGCCCATTGAGCATGCTTTAATGACTCTGACATGGTTCCATTCCACAGTAATTTATTATGCTATTTAAGCAATAAAATATGGTGGAAAAATGGAGAAGCTTATTTATTGCTTAAAGGCAGTAAAATTCGGATACATAATCCACCCGACTTACCCGGTAATGCACTGATACTGCCAGACATTAATTCGACAAAACTCTGGCAAATTGATAGCCCCAAACCTGAGCCTCCTGATGCGCGGCTTCGAGATTCTTCAACACGATATAAACGGTCAAAGAGTTTGCCTATATGGGCTTTACCTACACCCGGAGAAGTATCATCTACTTGAATAAACAGCTCTTGCTTGTTAGTTCTCACTTTGAGCCGAACATGACCAGGGCTGTCGGTATATAGGCAGGCATTAGTAAAAATATTATTAAGGATCTGATCGAGCTTTTGTTTATCTACCGTGATCTCTACATCATTAGCAATAATAATGTCTGAAAAAAATGTCAGGTGGTGGCTGCGAACATAATGACGCATGTCTTGCTCGTACTCAGCAAAGACATTTGCAGCATTTAAGCGTTGGAGATTTAGCGCGAGAGTCTTGTTTTCTGCTTGAGATAACTGATACACATCTGAAATTAGGTTGTTAAGTTGCGCTATTTTGCCATTAATTTTGCTATAGGCTAGATCGCGGTTTTCTTGAATATCGAGCTCAAGTGCTTCTATATGCAGTTTTAATACGCTTAAAGGGGTGCGTAATTCATGGGATATATCAGCAAGCATTTTGTCTTTTTCAAGCAGGTTATATTGATAAAGTTTTGCTTTAAATAGCGCTTTTCGATGCTTGAAGTAATAAAGCACGAGCGCAAGAGTCGTGAACAACAAAACAATACCCGCAGACAATAACCAAATCTGTTTTTCTAGTCGTTGGTTATTCATTTGTGCAGTAGTGAGCTTATTTTTTTGCACTTCATCATCAATACGTTGCTGTTGCTCGATTGCTGTTAATTGCTTTTTGTTTTTTTCAACGGCTTGATTTAAATGTTCTTCAAACAAAGACTCGGCTAGTTTATTTTCAAGCTTCAATTGCTCAGTTGCGAGTTTGTAGTCACCGATAAGTTCGGCATAAACTGCGGCTGTCT
>NZ_JAKGBH010000065.1:0-21691 GCF_021532515.1 Pseudoalteromonas sp. PAST1
TTTTGGACCCACCTGACCCCATGCCGAACTCAGTAGTGAAACGAAACAGCGCCGATGATAGTGTAGCAGCTGCTATGTGAAAGTAGGTCATCGCCAGGCTCCAAATAAGAGAAAGCCCGATTCGAAACAGTCGGGCTTTTTTGCGTCTGGGAGCTGTCAGCTTTCAGCCAGGTAGGTTGGGTAGAGCGAAGCGAAACCCAACACAATCCATGTGACCCTCTTCATAACCCATGGTTAAAAATTCTTAAAATCTCTATTGGTCTAACAGGTTAGCGATCTCTAAAATGGCTTACTTCACCTTGCGCTAATTCGTCTGTTATTAATGAGCTTTACCTCTTCATTGTGCATGACGAATTACCACGCTGTTGGGTTTCGCTTCGCTCTACCCAACCTACGCCAGGCCTTTCAACTTTCCCCTCACTAACTTTACTCTTTCAAACTTGCTAACTAGCGACTAAAAAAGCCCATACTCTTCGGTTTCTTCTGCTTCGTGGCGCATGAGGTGTTCTGGGCGGAAGATGGCGCTTGGGTCTAATAGTAAGCTGTGTTTATGCTTCATTTTAATTAGCCCGCGCATCATGTTTTTAGTTTGTGGGTCAACATCAAAACCAACAGAGGTAAGCTGCTCTAAAGGTTTGATATCTTCTTTCTTAACATTAATATTGTCTTCGACTTTATCGACCAGAAGCCCTATATGAGGTGTTACACCGTCTTTAGTTGTAAAAATGATGATTGGCTTGTAATCAAGGCTTATCTGCTCTCGGGCCGATTCAAACAACCGGTTTAGCTGATTAAGAGTTTGTCGTTTTTTTTCTTCAAATAAAATAATTACAGAATCTTTTGACTGTGTTTTCCGTACTTCTAGAAGTTCGCTAGCCATAACATGTAGTGCATGGTAGGGCTTTTCAAGTTTGGCAACAATGCTCTTAAGATCTTCATTATCAGTCTCGAAATCTTTGTACCAGCGACTAAATGAGGACTTACTTGGATCTAGCGAATTTGTGAAGGATGTTCCAGTAGATAGGTTGTTTTCTAATACATTAAGCCATTCTAAGTGCTCTTTTTCTCTTTCAACTAATAATTCTGAAAGCGCGGCATTTACTTCGTATGTTGACCTGTTATTTAAAACTACCCCCAAATCAAATATGGGGGTCGGCGTGTCCATATAATCTTTGACCCCGATAAAGCTCTTATTTTCATTGGGCAATGACGTTAAATTACCCTCATAACGTTCAGTTAGAAGAATATCAAGAATTTTTAATGAAATGGTCTTGTGCCCAACTCGGAAATTAATCAGATCCATATTTCCCTCAAAGCCTTGTTAAGTCTTTATAGCATAGAACATTATTATGTTTTTAGTGATGGATTTACAAAATTACTTTTTGAAATAGGAGCGGTAGATTTTTTTATTATTTCCAGCACTATGACTATTAAATAAATCAGCGAATTCAGATGTGTCAGTGAAGAGGTGAGTTAGCTCGGTCAGCAGACATTGATTGTTTAGAGGCGTTGGGCATTTTTGGGCAGCGCTAACCAATGCTACGGCATTCAAATAACCTTCAAATATAATTCTATTCGCACTCGTGTGATAAGGCTCGATATCTTCAATAAACTGCTTACACCAAGGGTTTTTACAGTTATTAGGGTCGGGTACCACTTCAGTGACCATAATGTTGGCGGGCTGTTTCACTCGCTGATATAAATCATGGCTCGAAACGAAAGACACCGAAGTATAGTCTGGGTTGAAGTTTTGTTTGTTTGCTGCATTAATGAATTCAGCGAGAGGCTCGTAAGTGCCGACTAAACAAATTGCGGTTGCTTTACTTTCTTTTAGAAGCGCTAAAGCTTTTGAAATATCATCACTATTGCGCTTAAACCGAGCGACTTCTACAGGTTTAATACCATGTATTTTTAATACATTAACAAGGTTGTTTTCTACCATATAGCCAAACTCATCGGCTTGGATCATCAAGCCAATTTTTTCATGCTTACGCTCTTTCACGAAATAATTAATTTGCTCTATGGCTTCATCTTGGTAGCTCGCACGAAGATTAAATACATTTGGCATTGAGCTATTATGTAAAAAATCAGCGCCTGTAAATGGCATTAGAAATGGAATGCGGTGCCTATCCAGAATAGGTTTAATTGCATGGGCTGTTGGTGTACCCATAGAGCCAAAAATTGCATGGATCTTTTGATCAAATAAAAACTCGCGAGTATTCACTACGGTATTTTTTGGCTCATAACCATCATCAGCTAAAATCAGATCGATACTTTGCCCATTAATACCGTTTTCTTTGTTGATTTTATTAAAGTAAATATTACTGCCAAGCGCCAGTTGTTCGCCTATTTGCTTTGCGGGTCCAGTGAGCGCAGTGGACATGCCGAGTTTAATGGTAGGCTGTGCGTGTTCAGCTAAAGCTATCTGAGGTAGTAGCAAGGTACAAATACATAAACACTTAATGGCTGTGATTTTGAAGTGATTTATAGTGAGCATACCAACCTTGCACTGCGGTTTTGAACTGTGACTCTAAGTCTTTTTTACCTGTAAAACCGGCTTCTTCGATTAAGCTATTTACAGAGGTTTGCTGTAATACTAGTCGAATAAGGATGAACTTTGTATGTTCATCTAATAAATTTAGACTAATTGGTGTGCTCCAAAGTATTTGCCATAGCAATGGCTGTACTTGGAAGAGGTTAATATCACCAGTTAACAGCCGCTCAGCTCTTGCATCTAAGGCAGAAGATAGCTCACTTTTTGGTAAGCCTTTGAATAGCTCTGCAATAAGCTGCCAAGGAAGTGAGCTAAAGTGATCAAGGAGTTGCAAAGAGAGATCTTGCTTAAACTCTTCTATTAACAGTGTTGCGCTATCTGTCGTTTGCTTATCTAATGCTTTAACCACTAAGGCAGCATGTTCTGCCGTTGCTTTGTCATGACTAAATCCAAGCTTAACAACGTTGAAGCCATTACTTTGCCAAAACTTAACTAACGCTGCATTGGCTCCAAAGCTGGCACCAAAATAACTACAATTGCTTAATTGGCTTTCGCAGTGGTTTAACAGGGCTGAGCCTATACCTTGCTGATGACATTCAGGTGCAACAGCTATTCTCACGACTCTCGCTGAGTGTTTACACAAATCTTCTATTTTTCGGCTTAATTGAGTCAGAGTTTGCGCCATTAAATGACCATGTGGCCGACGCTTTCCTTTTATAACTTGCTCTGCAATCTCAGGCGTTAAGCCACCCTCAATAGCAATTAAGCAAACGGCTTTTAATGCATTTTCTTGTTTGCAGATAGATAGCTGTAGCTCTGGGGCATCAAGCAATTGGCGTAAGTCGTTTACCGTGGTTTGATAATGAGCCAACGCCAATAGCGCCATAATTTGGCTAAGCAACTGCTCATCATCAATGAGTTGCTCTTTGCTTATGCTTTCGAATTGATATGACTCTTTACTCTGCGTTTCTAGGTATTTTGCATCAAGTAATAGTAGTTCACGTAGGCTATGTTCGAGGGGGTCATACTTGGCGAAACGAACAGGTTCATCCAAAGTAATTGCCTTTAGCGATTTAAATTGGCTACGTAAGTAATGTAAAAAACGTAACGTGTAACCACGCCCATTCCCTTCGTAACCAACCATAGTGCTAGCAAATACGATTCGTGGATAACTTTTTAGTATCTCTAATAGCATAGGAACCGGAATCGCCGCTGCTTCGTCGACATATAACAGATCGCAATCAGGTTTTTCGTTTAGCAGTGTATCTGGCGCAATGTAACTAAGGTTAGCTAGTTGCTTACAGTTTTGCTCTTTGCTAACACCAAGCTCAGCGGCTAAATGTTTAAAGCTTGTTTGTACGGCTTTAGCTTGGGTGGCGCAAATTAGGATTCTTTTATCTTGAAGACTTGCTGCTGCAAGCCCTAAAGCGGCTGACTTACCACGACCTCGGTCTGCACTGATCACAAAAGGACGATTAGCGCGCCCTGTTGCGGTTTTAATAATTTGCTCAACACATGCTTGTTGTTGCTGATAATTTATCTCAGCAGTTGCTGGCGAAATAGATTGGTAAGCAGGAGGCGAGTGCTTAGTAAAATAATGTGGCTGCAATTTTAGCTTGGCGAAAAAGCGCTGATTAAAAAAGCTGTGTTTAATTGCTTCGCCATAAGAGGTAATACTTGTGAGTGCTGGGTCTTGCCAGTTATTATCATCGGGCAGCAGTAATATAAGTACACCACCAGCTTTTACGGTACCGGCAAGCGCGGCTAGTTTATCGGCATATAAACCGCTAAAACCATCAAAAATTGCGTGTTGAAACTCTTGACCAAGAATCTGGTGAGCATGTTTTGGGAACTCACTATTTGCTAATAATGAGCTGCTACTGAAAACATAGGTATTTTTTAGCGCTAATTGGTTTGCAAACTGATAGCACCAAGTTTCGCTGCCTTGCACAATGACAAGCTGGCGATGCTTTGCAATCACCAGCTCATTACATAGCGCTGTTATATACTCATTATAAGGCTTGAAGTCTTGCATACTGTGTTACAAGCCATTTACTGCCTAGATCATCAAAGTTCACTTGAATACGTGACTGTGCGCCGCTGCCTTCGTAATTGAGTACGGTTCCTGCACCGAACTTAGCGTGTAATACGCGCTGTCCTAAGTTAAAGCCGCTATCTTCAAATGCGGCATGTGTTACTGATGGACTAAAACGACCTGCCGCAGGTGGCCTTGAAACCTGTGTTTTAATACGAATTTCTTCGATACAGTCTTCAGGCATTTCGCGTAAAAAGCGTGATGGGCTGTGGTATTTTTCTTGTCCGTATAAACGGCGGCTTTCTGCGTGGCTAATATATAGTTTTTCCATCGCGCGAGTCATGCCAACATAACATAAGCGACGTTCTTCTTCTAAACGACCAGACTCTTCATTACTTTGTTGTGATGGGAACATGCCCTCTTCAACACCCACCATAAATACCAGCGGGAATTCTAGGCCTTTTGCTGAGTGCAGTGTCATCATTTGCACCGCGTCTTCGTGCTCATCAGCTTGACCTTCGCCAGATTCTAGAGAGGTATATGCCAAAAAGCCTTGCAGTGGTGAGCTGAACTCTTCATCTTCAGGAAGTTCGTATTGACCACAAGCACTAATAAGCTCTTCTAAGTTTTCTACGCGGGCACGGCCTTTTTCACCTTTTTCAGCTTGATACATTGCCATTAACCCCGAGCTTTGAATGGTGTATTTCGCTTGCTCTTCTAGGGTGAGATCGCTGATTTTATCTTCGATATGCTCAACAAGTTCTAAGAATTTTGTCACGGCACTTGCTGCACGGCCAGATAAGTGCTGCTGCTCGATAATAGCTTTAGCGGCATACCAAAGTGGCAATGACTCATTGCGCGCGCAATCACGAATGTGGCTTAGTGTTTTATCACCAATGCCGCGAGCAGGGGTGTTAATAACGCGCTCTAAAGCCGCATCATCTTGACGGTTACCAACTAAACGTAAATACGAAAGTGCATCTTTGATCTCTTGGCGCTCGAAGAAGCGCATACCGCCGTAAATACGGTATTTTAAACCTTCTTGTAGCATTGCTTCTTCGAGTACACGAGATTGCGCATTGTTACGGTATAAAATCGCGGCGTCTTGTAATGCATTACCTGCATTTAGCCAGCTACGTAGTTTGCTGCTAACAAAGCGCGCTTCGTCTAATTCATTAAACGCAGCGTAAACTGAAATCGGCTCACCATCATTGCCGTCTGTCCACAGGCTTTTGCCCATGCGTTCAGCATTGTTTTTGATCAGCGCGTTTGATGCTTTCAAAATTGTTGCCGTTGAACGGTAATTTTGTTCAAGGCGAATGGTTTCGGCTTCGAAGTCAGTTAAAAAGCGTTTGATATTCTCAATTTTTGCGCCACGCCAGCCATAGATACTTTGGTCATCATCACCTACGATCATAATACTGTTGGTGTTACCTGCGAGTAATTTTAACCAAGCGTACTGAATCGTATTGGTATCCTGGAACTCGTCTACCAGCATATGGGCAAAACGCTGTTGATAGTGACGTAAAAGTGTTGGGTGGTTCTTAAGTACTTCGTAGCAGCGCAGCAGTATTTCTGCAAAGTCGACTAAACCTGCGCGGTCACAAGCCTCTTGATATGCAGCATAGACTTTCAGCATCATTTGCTCATTAATATCGTAGGCTTGAATGTCTTTAGGGCGCAGACCTTCATCTTTTTTTGCGCTGATATACCAACCAAATTGTTTTGCAGGCCACTTTTTATCATCGATGTTCATCGCTTTAAGTAAGCGTTTGATCATACGTTGTTGATCGTCAGAATCTAAAATTTGAAAGCTTTCAGGCAAGTTCGCTTCACGGTGATGGGCGCGCAGAATACGATGAGATAAGCCGTGGAAAGTACCAATCCACATACCACCAACCGGTGCTTTTAACGTTTCTTCTACACGAGTGCGCATTTCTTTCGCGGCTTTATTTGTGAAGGTTACCGCAAAGATACTGTATGCAGAAGCTTGCTCAACTTGCATGAGCCATGCGATGCGATGAACAAGTACTCGAGTTTTACCAGAACCTGCACCTGCAAGTACTAGCATATTTTGCAATGGGGCTGCGACTGCATCCCGTTGTTTGTCATTTAAGCCATCGAGTAATTCAGAAACGTCCATCGTTACGCCTTTTCAATCTATAATGGGTGGAGTATAACAGGTGTTTATGCAAGGCTAAATAAAATACTGTTTTTATAAACAGCTATTTTGGCAAGTCATTAAAATTGAAGTATTAAAATTGTGAATTTGACCGATTTTTAGCAAAAAAAACTAAAATCAAAATAACGCTACTTTTTAACACTCTGATTTGTAAGCCATAATAAGTTGGCATAAAGTGTGTTTACTAAAAGTATAATCATTAAAAACTACAGAGGTTAGTATGGCAGAGCAAGGTTCTGGCGGTAATGTAATCGCAGCAATATGTAATATCTTTTTTCCTGGTTTAGGGCAATTGGTACAAGGCCGTTTAATGGCGGCTATTGCATTCTTTTTAGCATGGGTTATTAGTGGGGCACTAATTTACGTTGCAGTTGGCTTTATTTTACTGCCAATCGTATACCTATGGGCGATTATTGATGCTGCGCGCTTCAAATCGCGACTCTAGCTATTTTAATAGCATAAACACGAGCGCCATGTTGGCGCTCGTGCTGATTTAAGACTACAAAACTCGCCACGTTTAGCTGCAAACGATATAATTAGCAGATAACGTATTAAGAGTACCCTCCATGGAATATCAATTTATCCGCGATCCTATTAGCGGTTTACGCATTAAAATCTCCTCTGAACATGCCGTCATAGGCCGTTGGCTAAACGAAGAAATCGGTAAAGAAAAAATCGCGATGGTACAAGCATTAATCTCCGCGGTTAAGAGCAGTCATGAGTCTTTAACCTTACAAGGTCAAGAAATTGATTTGATCTTAAGTAAAGACGAAGCGCTATTCGAAGCACATGCGTTACATCAAGACAACGAAGACTTAGTTGCCTACCAAGATGATGATTTAATGCTTGAAGAAGAAGGCTTGTGTAGTGGCTGTGGTTTTGAAGACTTTGTTGATTTAATTGAATCTTGGCAAGAATTTACACAAGGCCGATAAGCAGAAGCATATTCTGCTTATCGATTACTAAATTATTGCTCGCTCACTGATTTAACAGCGGCTAGTAATAAATCTTCTGTTAAGCGTACTTTGTAATTTGGGTTGGCGTATTGAAAATTAACTAACCCATTAGTGTCTATCACAAACACTGCAGGTACGGGTAACGCTACTTTCACTTCGCCCTCTAACGAGACAAAGTTAACCCCAAGTTTGTTGCGGTAAATCTTTGCTGTTTTGTCATCTAAGTAAAACGCTAAACCTAACTTTTGTGCCAACAAAAGGCTGTCGTCAGACAATAATTGATAGTTTGGTGAAGTAATTTTTGATTCAGCGAGCTTTTCAGGACTATCTGGCGAAACGGCAATTATCTGTGCTCCTAAATCCGCTAGCTCTTTCTCAATTTTTTGGACATTGGCCAATTGCTTTGAACAATATGGGCACCAGCCACCACGATAAACAATGAGCACAGTCGTTTTTTCTTTAAAACGCTCAGCGAGTGAGACGGTTTTACCGTATTGATCTTTTAACTCAATATTTGGCACTGCTAAGCCGGGTAATAATGGGCTAACTTGCTCTGCTGATTCGGCAATATTGGTTGCAGTCGCGGCAATAACTTGGCTTGATAGTACAAATAGTGCACTAATGAGTAGAGATTTAAACATAGGCTTCCTCGTTTATTTTTATCAACTGCAAAGCAGACCTGATCATATGTGTTTTTATTTCATCAATGACAAAATTATCTGTAGTATATACATAATTGAAAATGCAAGTTGGGATAAAGAATGTCTGCTAATTTACAAAAACTCGTTGTTATGCTCGAGATGCAAAATGCGATGAATACTAAAGTTCATGAGCAATGGTTTAGCCAAGGTTTTGAATGGTATCGTGCAATTTGGGTTGAGTGTGCTGAAATGCTGGATCACTACGGTTGGAAGTGGTGGAAAAAACAAACCCCAGATACAGAACAAGTTATTTTAGAGTTAGTTGATATTTTCCATTTTGGTTTATCTTTACGTATTGATGGTGAAACCAGCTATGAGCAGTTAGCTGCACAACTTGAAGCTGAGTTAAATGCACCAGTTCAAGCCGATGATTTTAAACAAACACTCGAAGTGTTAGCTGGGTCAGCAGTCGCTGAAAAGAGTTTTAATGCAGCCGCATTTGCAGGTTGTATGGCGCAAATTGGTATGGATATCGATGACTTATACCGTGGCTATGTTGGTAAAAATACCTTGAACTTCTTCCGCCAAGATCATGGCTACAAAGATGGTAGTTATATCAAAGTGTGGAATGGCCAAGAAGATAACGAGCACTTAGTTGAAGTGGTAAAAAGCCTAGATACAGAGCATGCAGATTTTGCAAAACTTGTATACCAAGGCTTAGAGCAGCGTTACCCGAAGTAATTATTTAACGGGTATAAACTCGCGAAAATCGATGGTCGATAAAAAGCCATCGAACTGTTTATGCGGTTGCTGACTATCAGGGTTGGCAACCGCAAGTATATGACCAATACCAAACTCTTTTGCCGCATCTAGCACGGCGGGGCTGTCATCCACAAATAAAGTCCGTTCCTTATCAAACTGCCATTCTTGATGTACTTGTTGCCATAATGGTTGATGCTCTTTACTCACGCCATATTGGTGAGTTGAGATCACCCCATCTAAGTAATTATCGATAGCAGTGTGTTCAAACTTTAACATGGCACAATCTGGGTGCGCGTTAGTAAGCATGATCAATTGCTTGCCTGCTTTTCTAAGCTCAGTTAAGAACGGCGGAACATCTTCACGAATTCTGATTAAATGTTGAATGTCACGTTTCAGTGCCATAATTGGTAAATCAAGTTGCTGCTGCCAATAATCTAAACAGTACCAATTAATTTGTCCGTGAACTTGTTGATAACGATGTAAAATGTCAGCTTTTGCTGCGTCTAAACTGATTTTATGTTTACGCGCATATTGCTCGGGAATAACGGTTAGCCAAAAGTAATTATCAAAATGCAAATCGAGTAGGGTGCCATCCATATCTAACAACACAGTATCGATTTTTGACCAATTTAACATAGGCAATTCACTTTAAAAGATTTATGATGAGCATAACTGCCATGATAGCAAATTAATGCCAATGACACAGAAAAAGCATCCTACACCACCGCAAATTTTGTCTAATGAAGTTGTCGCTAAAAGTCGACTATTTACTGTTGAGTCTCTCGAATTGAAGTTTTCAAATGATGAACAAAGGCAATACGAAAGAATTCGTGGCGGTGGCAGAGGTGCAGTGATGATAGTGCCAGTAACGGCCGATAACGAACTGTTATTAGTGCGAGAGTATTGTGCAGGCACCAATGATTATCAGTTGGGTTTTCCAAAGGGCTTAATTGACCCAGGCGAAACACCTCAGCAAGCTGCAGACCGGGAGCTTAAAGAAGAAGTTGGTTTTGGTGCTAAGCATTTCGCTGAACTAAAAAAAGTCAGCATGGCGCCAAGTTACTTTAATGCCACGATGCATATTTTGTATGCTGAAGATCTCTACCCTGAAACCTTACCTGGTGATGAGCCAGAACCGCTTGTCGTTGTAAAATGGCCAATAACTGATTGGCAATCATTATTGCAACAAGAAGACTTTACTGAAGCACGAAGTGTCGCAGCTTTGCTATTATTAACAAAGTACTTAGAGTCGGGAGCGGGCAATGAATGATTTTTTAGAACCGTGTATTCGGTTAGCTGAGCAAGCAGGCGATGCCATTATGGCCATTTATCAGCAGGATGATATTGGTGCTGAGCAAAAGTCAGATCATACTCCGGTCACCAAGGCTGACTTAGCATCAAATGATGTATTAATGGCGGGTTTGAAGAGCATAGCCCCCGATATTCCAATTATGTCAGAAGAAACACCGATCCCAGCGCTGGCAGATAGAAAAGATTGGCACCGTTATTGGTTGCTTGATCCTATGGATGGTACCGGGGAGTTTATACTTGAAAGCGGTGATTTTGCAGTCAATATCGCTTTAGTTGAAAATAATCGCCCAGTGCTGGGTGTTATTCATTGGCCAGCGAAACAAGTGACTTATTTTGCAAGTTATCAAAATGGCGCATTTAAACGTGCAAATGGCCAAGATCAACAAATTTCAGTAGCAACACCCGATAATTTAACCTTAGCAGTAAGCCGCAGACAAAAAATTGAAGCGGTCAGTCAGTATTTAAACACTCAGTTTGCGACAGTAGCATTAGGCTCATGCTCATTAAAAGCCTGTATTATTGCAGAGGGTAAAGCTGATTGCTTTTTACGTATCGGACCAACTGGTGAGTGGGATACTGGTGCGTCACAAGTGATTGTTGAAGAGGCCGGTGGCTGCATTACCGATGCTGAATTCAATCCGTTAACTTACAATCAACGAGAAAGCACAGAAAACCCTGATTTTATCGTGATGGGTCACCCCGATTGGGAGTGGCAAAAAATGATTAGTCCTCATCAGCGTGCATTTTAACTTTGTTTTGTGTGCTTTTTGTTCGCTTGAGTTAAATTTGTCACTATAACCCTTGATTTCTAATCTTATTGCTATATGATAGCGCTCTCTCTGAAACAGGGCGTCGTTAACATGCTCATGTTACTTAGAGATTACAGGCGCGGGATGGAGCAGCCTGGTAGCTCGTCGGGCTCATAACCCGAAGGTCGTCGGTTCAAATCCGGCTCCCGCAACCAATTTTTAAAAGATTGGTGTAATGTTGGAACTATAAAGGTCGTCGTCACGGCGTGAGGCATTCACTCTTCACCTTCACAGCTCCCGCAACCAATTCTTTGAATTGGCTGACTTCTTAAATTAAGTGAGAAGTAAAATAAACTTAATATTCAGGCGCGGGATGGAGCAGCCTGGTAGCTCGTCGGGCTCATAACCCGAAGGTCGTCGGTTCAAATCCGGCTCCCGCAACCAATTTTTTGAATTGGAAGGCAAGTTGTTATGTAAAGCAACTTTAAATAAATCTACAATTTCAGGCGCGGGATGGAGCAGCCTGGTAGCTCGTCGGGCTCATAACCCGAAGGTCGTCGGTTCAAATCCGGCTCCCGCAACCAACTGAAATTGAAGATTAAAATTAAATGAGTTTGATAAGTAGGCACGCGAAAGCGTGTTTTTTTATGCCTGAAAAAGTAAGTCTTAAGTAATCATATCACAATCAGTTTGAAGCCGAATCGTGTTATTTCGCGCGTTATCTTTTGAATATTGCGCGATATAAAATCGCGCCTACAATGCTCGCTTACCGCTATGATAACTCACGCCTAGCATGCTTAAGGTAAGCTTGTAGACTTTCTTGCCAAAGTATTAGGGCTTCGGTTAATAGTTCTTTTAAGGGCTTGTTATCAAGCAACTTACGTTCGATGCGCTTCAGCTCTGTACCGTATCGATTAAATCCTAGCTGCAATGCTGTGCTTGCTTGACGGTGAATCAGTTTGATGCACTGCTCTTTGTCATCATCTACAAGTTGTTGACAACGAATGAGTTTATTTCTAGCAGATAAAACAAACTCATTGTAAATCGATGATACCTCATCCTCGCTGAATGAGCTTATCAATGTAGCAGCTGCCGTTTCATCGTAAAGTGTATCTCGTAATTCCACCGCGATACTCGCAGATTGGTTTGTTTGTGAATCGCTCAGAGCTTGACGTAATTTCTGCTGCTTTATTGGTTTGCCTACAATATCTTTTATACCTAGTGATAAATACTCTTTTATTTCATCTGGACTGAGGCTAGCGGTAAATGCTAATACTGGCGTGCGTTGATTTAAATGGTCGATATTTTTTAGCTTTTTTAAGACTTCTTGCCCTGTTAAATCAGGCAAATTCATATCGAGTAATACCACATCAAAGTGATGTTTCTGCATCAGTTCAATCGCGCTATTGCCATCTTTTGCAAGTTTTATCTTATGCTCATCATCAGCCATAAATTCGATGGCAATTTTCTGATTTAAATCGAGATCTTCAACTAATAACACGTCTAGGCCAGTAACATAATCCTTTGATTGGTGACGCTGTTCAACTAGGCTAAGCTCACCAATAGCAAGTGAAATATCAAAGCTGAAAGTACTGCCTTTTTTAAGCTCACTTTCTATGTTGAGTTTACTGCCTAACTTTTCGAGTAGCCGGCTGGTAATTGCTAAGCCAAGGCCTGTGCCTCCTTTCTCTTTACCTGCACTACTTTGCACGTATGGTTCAGTGAGGTAGGCTATTTCTTCATCTTCAATACCAGGGCCTGAGTCAATCACACTTACTCTAACTAGGTGGTCTAGTTGGCCTTCATTAAGAAGCTTCACATGAATCTTTACGGCTCCTTGGTCAGTAAACTTAATTGCGTTACCTACTAAGTTTATAATAACTTGCCTGAGTTTTTGTTGGTCGCAGTAATAACATGCCTGTTCTGGCAAATCATATATCAACTCAAACTTTAAGTGTTTTTGTTCCGCTAGGGGGCTGAGAAGTAGGCAAAGATTATTTAGCCAAGTTTTAAACTCAACATCCTCTTCATAAAGTGCTTCATCTCGTTGATCTAAGCTGGCGTAGTCGAGAACTTTATCTACTAATAAATTTAATGATTCAGCGGAGTTAATAATTGCTTCGCAATAAGGTTTATCACGGGGGTCACTCGATTGGTTCATGATCAACTGTGCACTACCTAAAATACCGTTTAACGGTGTGCGAATTTCATGACTAATAGTTGATAAGAACAAACCTCTTATTTCTAAATCTTTATGGGCTTTTTCGGTGAGTTGATTAAGGTTTTGCTCACGCCTTTCATTACATAGTAGTGCCATGCCTGTAGCATAGAACATTGGAGCTATTACGCCATTAATAAATAAAGTGAAACTAAACCAGTCTGCAGATAATAGGTTGGCGGTTGTAATATCTCCCATCATTAAAGTACGGCCAGTAAACACCGCTAGGATAATGCTGAGAATTAAAATATAAACAATACTGCCATTAGGGTAACTTTTACGGCCATTACGAATAAACAAAGCCAGTAAAAACAATGATTCAACAATATGTTGAAGGTCAGAAACCAATATTCGGCTGCGTAACTCTGCGCTGTCAGTAGCAAGGTAAATCATAGTGATAGCTAAAGCGACTGTGATCGAAACAAAGGTTTTAAAGCCAACGCATTTGGCATTCAAAAACTGACAAATTGCGAGTACATGGATGATTGAGGCACTAAACAGTAGAGTATTTGCAATGGCAACACTGGCAAGGTTATTAATATGGCCATGTAGTGCAAAACTCATTACTGATGCAAACATCACAAGTGGATAAAAAATATAGAGTAAGGTGCCCGGAGTCTTATTGTTGGTTCGCCAAGTAAGGTAATTAAGAAGGGTCATTACTGCCATCATGGCAGCGCTGGCGTAATATAAAGTAGCTGAGTCGAGCATTGTATTTCCAGTGTTTGGCAATCAGTTTGAGCATAAAGTCAATTACAGTGATTAGCAACCAGAAACAAAAACAGACGCAGTAGCGTCTGTTTTAACAAGTAGGGTATTTCGTTTAACGAATTTCGTCAGGAATGTTTTGCTGAGCCCAAGATAGTAACTCAATACGATTACGACACTTAGTTTTTCTAAATGCACTGTATAAGTGAGTTTTCACTGTATGCGGACTAATACTTAAATCTTCAGCTATTTCTTTGTTTTTCGAACCTTTACTCATTAATGAAATAATAGCTTTTTCACGTTTGGTAAGCTTAACTGGTTCGATATCACCGTCTGTTAATTTATGTAGTGCGTCTTTGTTAAACTGCAACATACGGTTAAGTGCATTACACATAATATCACGACGGTACCAGAGTTGGTCTTCAAGTAACAAACGAATGCCTTTCATTAGCACATCGGCGTTATCCGTGGTGTAAAATACACCTCTTATGCCACTTAGAAGAGCGCGATTAGCTAGTTCTGGGTTTTCATCTAGATTAAATAAAACAATATCGCATTTAATTCGTAGATTAACTAATTGCTCCTTTAGTTTTCCCCACGGATCTGTACTTGACGTTTCAATGAATAGCAATCGTGTGCCTTCAGGTACTTCAGAAATATCAGTACCAGTTGTCACAGTAAGTCCTTGTGTTTTTAACAATGGTTCTAATACATTTACACCAATCGTGTTAATCGGTTCTGGATCTAATAATAAAAAGGCTGAACTACTCATATTTATTCACTCTTGAAAAAAGTTGACAATTGCATCCTATCACGCAATCCACCCCTTTCGTATTAGAAATTTCTGAGACTTGTGCAGGAAAAGTACAGTTTGTGTCTATTTTGTGTCAAAAAATACAGCTAGTTAACTAATTGCAATACATTAACTAGCTGATCTGTCACTATTATAGACAAAAACAGTATCTTTGTTCTACCTTTTACATATTTTTACATACTAAAATATTAGAGATTGGTTTTTTTCTTGTCTTGATACGGAGGCCAGCCCATTGTTTTACCTGCCAGCATATGTAGGTGTATATGGTACACAGTTTGTCCGCCATGGTCATTACAGTTCATTACGACGCGAAAACCGTCTTCACTAAAGCCAAACTGTTTGGCAAGTTTGGCAGCAACCACATATAAATGACCGACTAAAGATGCATTTTCTTCCGTAACATCATTAATCGTCGCTATTGGTGTTTTTGGGATGATCAGCACATGAAAAGGGGCTTGTGGGTTAATATCTTTAAAAGCTAAAGACAACTCGTCTTCATATACAATATCAGCAGGGATCTCTCGGTTAATAATCTTTGTAAAAATAGTCTCTTGGCTCATACTTAGCTCTCTTATAAATGTGGTTAAATGACCGCCCACTAATGACAAACTTTATTTGCAGTGTCAAACTGAAACTGCCGCAAGTTGAACAACCAAGGAGTGAACATGCGTAAGTTAGTATTACTGAGTAGTGCGTTAATGCTATTTAATAGTTTTAGCAGTGTCGCTGAGACTATTCACTTTCCAGAAGAGTTTGTACCCTTACAAGTTGGAGAGCGCCTAATTGAACAGTCGTTTTTCAGTCGCGTTGACGATGTTGAGCTTGCTCCTGGTACGTACCAAGTGAAGATGAAATATACCGATCTTTACGAGCAAGGTTATGATGACCACCAAGTTGTTGAGTCAGAGCCATTTTGGGTTGAGCTTACAGTAGAGAGTGGCAAAGACTATGACTTAGTGTTTAATCGTGCCAGTAATGCTGTTGCGGCAGAAGTGTTTGCTGAATCACCGCAAGTAAGCTTAAAAGCTAAGGGCAGTGAACTTGCTGTGCCGCTATCGATAGTTAGCTATCGTGCAGCTAGCGCGCCTGTACAAGCTGTAGCCAGTGCCCCAGTTGCTGCTACAAGTACAAGCAACAAGCCTGCGACTGCAGTACCTGTCACATTGCCTGCAAAAGTACCCGGCGGACAAGCGGGTTTGAAAAATATGCCAAGTGCAGCTGCGATGCTTGAATTTTGGTGGCAACAAGCAAGCCCTGAAGAGCGCCGTGCGTTCTTACAAAAAGTAAGTAACTAATAAAATAATTAAAAAAGGCGCTGATTGCAGCGCCTTTTTTGTGTTTGATGACTTACTTTGCAAATAAGTCGTCAACAGTACCTTGTGCAAGTGGGTGGTAACCCGGACGTGCTTTTAAGTACACATCATGCGCCCAGTCTTTTTTACCGTTTTTAATAAGTGCTTTATAGAGTGGCACAATTAATTTACGACGACCGATGCCTGATAGATGTTCATCAAGCGCTGGGTAAATTGGTTGATAACCATTACCTACCGCTAGCATAAACCATGCGAAAGCACGCTCTGCATTAGTTGACTGTGTTAGGTTGAATTGATTATCAAGCTCAGTCATTTTTTCGATGCTTAAATCGCGAGGTAGGTTATTCAAAAAGTGTAGCCACTCATGAACTGACCAATCCGCTGTTGGTAACTGGGCTGCACTGATCTCACCGTTTAACCATGTTTTGGTTACAGCATCAACTTTGTCGAAGGCATCAGAGGTTGGATTAGGTGCATCGCTTGGTAAACCTGGCTCAAAGATCCACTCATTCACTTTATCCATGCTGACTACGCCTGGGTATTTGTCGATCAGGTTTGCTTTTAAGTAAGTAACAAATTGCGCTGTTGTAAGAGACTTAAACGCAAATTGGTCAAAGTAACCCTTTACGAATGGGTCAAACTTATCACGGCCAAATTTGTTTTCTAGATAGATTAAGAAAAGCTGACCTTTAGTGTAAGGCACTGAGCTAAATGCATCATCAGGATCGCGGCCATTAAGCTTTAAGTTAAGGCGTGTATCTGGTGCTGGAAGAGTTTTAAGTAATGCGCGTAAGCCCGCTGCATCAAGCGCTTGTTCCATAACTGCACGGTCACGACCAAACACTTCTTCCATAATGCGGTTTTCAACGTAAGACGTGAAACCTTCGTTTAGCCATAAATCTTCCCATGTCGCATTGGTTACTAAGTTACCAGACCAAGAGTGAGCAAGTTCGTGAGCAATTAGGTTCACTAAGCTTTTATCGCCAGCAACAACCGTTGGTGTAATGAATGATAAACGTGGGTTTTCCATGCCACCAAATGGGAAGCTTGGCGGTAGCATTAATAAGTCATAACGACCCCATGCGTATTCGCCGTACATCGCGTTAGTTTTATCGATCATCGCTTGAGTGTCGTTAAACTCAGCAACTGATGCATCTAAAATTGTTGGCTCAGCAAAGATACCCGTTTGCTTAGACATAGCTTTAAATTCTAAATTACCTGCACCAATTGCGATTAAGTATGGCGAAATTGGTTGTGGCATATTAAATAGATAATCGCCGTCCTTATAAAGTGCATCTTTGTTATCAGCACTCATTACCGCACGAATGTCTTTAGGAGTGTGAATACGTGCCGAGTAGGTTACGCGCATTGCTGGCGTATCTTGTACTGGGATCCAACTACGAGCATGAATTGCTTGTGATTGGCTGTACATAAATGGGTGTGATTTACTGGCTGTTTGCTCTGGCGTTAACCACTGTAAACCTGAAGCTTCTGGGCGGCTGTTGTAATAAATACGTGCTTTAACCGCTTGGCTTTTAAATTTAATTGTTAATTTTGAGCCCTTTACGTCATCACGTGCAGCAAGGGTGAAGTCAGCTTTGTGCCAGCTGCCTTTTTGATCTTGATACATTACTTTGTCAATATCTAAATCGCGTGTATCAAGTACCAGTGTTTTGCTTGTTGCGTTGTGCCAATCTAGCGTGTGCTCAACAAAACCTTCTAGTTGTTTGTCATCAAAATCAACATCTAAATCTAGTAGTAGGTGAGTGGTTGTTACGTCATCTAAGTTTGCGTAAGTGTGCTGGCTGATTGCATCTGCAGTTGCTTGAGAGCAAGCACCGGCCATAGCAAGACTTAAAAGTAATGGTTTAAACTTCATAATAACCCTGGAACGGAAATGAAAAAGAGCCCGTTTTATAACATGATTAGTGCAGTGGGTTGAGTGATTTTTACAATCTAATGCGTATTTTGCGACGATAGGTTACACTAATGCGATTAGTTACCGGTAACCTTTGAGGCGTTTTGTGGCTCAGTCCCTGCAATCTTTTCATACCTTTTCTTTGCCAAGCCAATGCCAGCATTTTTATCAAATTGATGAAGTGAATCAGCTTTTAAGCACAGACTTTTCTGCGCCGTTTTGTATTTTAGGTGAAGGCAGTAATACGGTGTTTTTATCTGACTACCAAGGTTCTGTGATCCACATGAATACGAAGGGCATCGACATAGAGCAGCAAAACGATGGCTTTTTATTACACATTGCAGCCGGAGAAAACTGGCACCAATTAGTTGCTATGACTATTGCTAATGACATGCCTGGGCTTGAAAACCTTGCTTTAATACCTGGGACTGTTGGTGCTGCACCAGTGCAAAATATAGGTGCTTACGGTGTAGAACTTGAAAAGTTTGTGAGTTATGTCGAATACTTTGATATTGCCACCAAAACCATAAAGCGCTTAACTAAAGGCGAATGCCAATTTGGCTATCGTGACTCTATCTTCAAGCATGCACTGAAAAATCAAGCGGTGATCACCCAAGTAGGGTTGCTGTTACCTAAGAAATGGCAGCCAGTGCTTAGTTATGGACCATTGCAACTGCTTTCAGAACCCTCTCCACAGCAGGTATTTGAGCAAATCATCACAACCAGAAACAGCAAACTACCAAACCCCAGTGAACTTGCAAATGCAGGCAGTTTTTTCAAAAACCCAGTGATCAGGAATGAGCAACTTGCGTTACTTTTAAAAAGCTACCCAGAGCTACCTCATTACTTTGTGGATGCTGAGCATTATAAAGTTGCGGCGGGGTGGTTGATTGAGCAAGCTGGGTTAAAAGGCTTTAAGGTCGCAGGTATTGAAGTGCATCAGCAGCAAGCGTTAGTGCTAGTAAACCACGGTAATAGTACAGGTGATGACTTAATTGCCATGGTAAAGCATGTACAACAACAGATTTGGCATAAATATCAGATTGCTTTACAGCATGAAGTACGCCTGATCAATGCTGAACATGAATGCCACATTGAATTGGGAGCTTCATCATGAAAGCGCCAGATGGAAATAAGCTCGCTATTTTACAAGCTTTAAATACCGGTGGTTTTATTTCTGGTCAGCAATTGGGCGAGCAGCTCGGTATTAGCCGTGCAGCAGTGGGTAAACATATTCATTCTTTGCAGGAGATGGGGCTCGATATATTTAAGGTTACGGGTAAAGGGTATTGCCTAAATAATAGTGCAGGCTTACTGAACAAAGATAAGATCGGTCTGCATTATAATGAGTTAGGTGGCAGCACCGCTAATGTTGAAGTGCAGCCTATTATTGACTCAACCAACAGTGAGTTAATGCGCCGTTTGCAAACAGAAGTATCACTGCCATCTGGAAGCGTATTAGTTGCAGAAATGCAGCAAGCGGGAAGAGGGCGCCGTGGGCGCGTTTGGCAATCTCCGTTTGGTGCAAACTTATACTTTAGTTACTTTTGGCGTTTGGATGATGGTTTGCAAGCTGCTATGGGGGTATCTATTGCTGTTGGGCTTGCTGTTTACGATACGCTTAAAGCCTTATATCAATTGGATGTAGAGCTTAAGTGGCCAAACGATATCTACTTAAACCGTGAAAAATTAGCGGGTGTATTAGTTGAGCTTGATGGTCAGCCGCAGGGGCCTTGCCAGCTTGTAATAGGTATAGGTATCAATTTACATATGCCAGAAAGTGTTAGCCAACACATAGATCAAGCATGGACTGATTTAAGCCAGCATGTACAGGGATTAGATAAAAACAAGCTGGTGGCCTATTTGTGCTTTTATTTAGAAAAACGCTTAGCCCAGTATCAGCAATCGGGTTTAAACGATATGTATCTACAATGGAATCAATTAAATGCATTTGCTGGTGAGTGTGTTGAGCTCAATACGGGTCATCGTAGCTGGCGTGGTATTTGCGAAGGAATTGATAACCAAGGTGGCGTGCGTATTCGCCAAGACGGCGAAGTGAAAAGTTATTATGGTGGTGAAATTTCACTACGTAAGGCTGAGCTATGAAATTATTAGTGGATGTTGGCAATACCGCAATTAAAGCCGTTTTGTTTGATGGTAAGGATTACCAAACCTGTGAACTCAGCAATTTACCTTGGTCACAAATAACAGAGCTGGTCTATGCCTGCGTGGGTAGCACTGAGCTACTTAAACCGTTATTAGCACAGGCGCAGCAACACGCCGTTCCTTATTTTGAAGCACAGGTGAGTGCAAAGCTAAACACGTTAAGCTGTGCCTATCAGCAGTATCAAAATCTAGGAATTGATCGTTGGCTGGCTGTCATTGCCGCGTATGTCGAGTTCCCCGAGCAAAATTGCATTATTATCGATGCCGGCACTGCAACAACAATTGATGTACTCAATAGTGAAGGTGCACATCTAGGTGGTTGGATTTTACCAGGCCTTGATTTGATGACATCTTCACTTACCCAGAATACCCAACGCGTGTTTGATGATGGACAAACCCCATTTGCGACTGATTTAGGCCGTAATACGCCAAATGGCCTCAAGAATGGTGCGATGGTTGCTACCCTAGGTGCAATCGAGCAAGCAAAACAACATCTTAACCAACAGGGTTGTCAGTTATTATTTGCTGGTGGTTATGGCAAATTGTTAGCAGATACATATTTAGATGCTAAGTTTGACAGCTTGCTCGTATTTAAAGGACTGAATTATTGGCGTGAATTAGCTATAAAGCAGTAAAAATACGGCAATTTGCCTGAATAGTGAGCGTTTAACACATAAATTCACATTTTTTTTAATTTTATGGTTGCATCACAATAAACCTTACCTTAGAATCTCGCCCCGTACTAAAGCAGTGCCGACTTAGCTCAGTTGGTAGAGCAACTGACTTGTAATCAGTAGGTCATCCGTTCAACTCGGATAGTCGGCACCACTTTCCTTTTACCGGAAGTGACTTAGTAAAGAATTTTCGTGGAGGGGTTCCCGAGCGGCCAAAGGGATCAGACTGTAAATCTGACGGCTCAGCCTTCGCTGGTTCGAATCCAGCTCCCTCCACCACTTTATTCTTGACGGTTAGAGGTAGTTTAAGAACAGGTTCCTATGCGGGCATCGTATAATGGCTATTACCTCAGCCTTCCAAGCTGATGATGCGGGTTCGATTCCCGCTGCCCGCTCCAGACTTCTGGTGTTGCTGATATAGCTCAGTTGGTAGAGCGCACCCTTGGTAAGGGTGAGGTCGGCAGTTCAAATCTGCCTATCAGCACCAGTATCGAGAACTCATCTTAATTTCTTCCTTTATCTGTCAGAAAAAACTATTTGAAATTTGAAAAAATTAAATTAATCTACCCTCGGTGGATTATTTTCATATGTAATCTAGATACACAAAACTGATAGGTTCCGTCATGGCAAAAGAAAAGTTTGAACGCGTAAAACCGCACGTAAACGTTGGTACAATCGGCCACGTTGACCACGGTAAAACAACTCTAACAGCAGCAATCACTAACGTACTTGCAAAAGTATACGGTGGTG
>NZ_JAKGBH010000066.1:0-21332 GCF_021532515.1 Pseudoalteromonas sp. PAST1
TCCCCATCGTCTAGAGGCCTAGGACACCGCCCTTTCACGGCGGTAACAGGGGTTCGAATCCCCTTGGGGACGCCACTTATTCAAGTAGGTTATGTGTAGTGGGGCGGTGAACACCGCGCAATCTATGTACAACGTTATCAAGAGTACGAATCTCTTGGGGACGCCACTTACTTTAAGTAAGTAATGTGTTGGAAAGACTATCTTTTAAATATCATTTCAAATATAACTAAGATTTTTCAACTTAAGATTCCTTATTCTCCATATATCTTTACGATATAGACTCCATATATTTCTAAAACTTTAATTCCTATCGATCACTTTTACAGATCATTTTAATACTTTATAGTATCTAGCAACTCATCAGCTAACCATAAGGAAATTAAAATGTTAGCTAAACGTGTTGTACTCATACTAATTTCTTTAGTCATTACTGCTTGCTCAGACTCAAATGAGGGAGTAGCGCTAGGAACGCTTGAGCGTGAGCGTGTGATCCATCCTGCAACGTCTAACGAAATACTGATCGATTTACCCGTTTCAGCAGGCCAGTTGGTCGAAAAAGGGCAGGTGATTGCAAAGTTTGATGCCGAACTACAACAAGCGATTGTTGCTAAAGCACAAGCTCAATTAGCTCAAGCCACTGCATTTCTTGAAAAAACCTTGAATGGTGCTCGCCCCGAAGAAGTTGCTGCCGCATCAGCCAAAGTAGCAGCAGCCAATGCTGCATATACGCAAAGCGAAGCTAATTTTCGCCGTGCAAAAACCTTAGTTAAAGATAAACTCGCAAGCCAAGAAACCTTAGACAGTGCAACCGCTGCACGCGATGAGACTTTCGCTAATTTAGAATCAGCAAAGCAGAACTTAAATGAATTAACAAATGGTTCTCGCGTTGAAGATATTAATAGTGCGAAAGCGCAAGTTCAGGCGGCAGAAGCAGAACTAAAAGTACAGCAAAAATACCTCTCAGATCTGACAATTAAAGCGATGCGTGCTGGCAGGGTCGATAATTTACCTTGGCACGTAGGTGAGCGAGTTACTAAAGGCAGCCCTGTCGTTATAATTCAAGCAAACAGCGCACCTTACGCACGCGTATATATCCCTGAACCATATCGTGCCAAGCTCAATCAGGGCATGACACTTACGGTTCGCGTCGATGGCATAGATAAAGATATTCAGGGTGAACTGACCTGGATTGCCACAGAGCCTGCGTTCACGCCTTTTTATGCCCTTAATCAGGAAGAACGTGCGCGATTAATGTATCTTGCTGAGGTAACACTACCCACAAGTGAAAATAATTTACCGACAGGCGTACCTGCTCAAGTGATTATGCCATGACTGAATCGGTGATCCATGCCAAAGGTTTGGTAAAACAATTTGGCGATTTAAAAGCGATTGATAACCTTGATCTAGACGTTGAGCAAGGGCAAATTTATGGCTTTTTGGGCCCTAATGGCTGTGGTAAAACGACTGCAATCCGTATGCTTACAGGGTTATTGAAGCCAACCTCTGGTGATATCAATGTGCTTGGCTTGAGTCTGCCAAAAGATGCTGAAAAGCTCAGAACACAACTCGGTTATATGACGCAAAAGTTTTCACTTTATAGTGACTTGACCGTACTTGAAAACCTAAAGTTCATGGCGGCGCTTTACCCGTTTAAAAAGCAGCAAAAGCAACAAAGAATTGACGAATTGCTCCATACCTATGGCCTTGATCAAAGAGTAGATCAAATGGCCGGAAGTATGAGTGGGGGCCAACGGCAGCGCTTAGCATTAGCTGCTGCAGTGATTAATAAACCGAAAATTTTATTTCTTGATGAACCAACATCGGCAGTCGATCCACAAAATCGCCGTGATTTTTGGGAAACACTGTTTGATTTAAGTAATGCCGGTACCACGATATTAGTTACCACTCATTACATGGATGAAGCCGAGCGTTGTCATCGTTTAGCCATTTTAGAATCTGGTATTAAACGCGCGGATGGCTCTCCAAAGCAATTAATGACAGACATGCACGCTCATGTTGTAGAAATCGCAGGGGCGCAAACCAGAGAATTAAAAAAACAGCTCGCAACAATCGACCATGTTATTTCAGCCACTCAGCTAGGTGCACAGCTGCGAGTATTAGTAAAAAAAGATGTTCAAGATCCCGTTGAGTTCATAAAACAGCAATCATTTTGTCAGGATACGTGGCAAGTAAATAGTGTGCGTCCAAGCCTTGAAGACGTGTTTGTCACCTGCACAGGGCAGGGCCGACAATGAGTATTGTGACTTCATTAAGCCGCATAAAAGCAATTGTAAGCAAAGAATTATTACAATTACGCCGTGATCGAATGACCTTTGCGATGGTGGTGATGATCCCCCTTATCCAACTGATTCTATTTGGTTACGCTATTAACACCAACGTTAAAGATATCCCTGTTGCAGTGGTCGATCATAGTCAAACTGCGCTCAGTCGCATTTTAGTACAAACAGTATCGGCGACAAATGTGGTTAAAGTGACAGATTATTACGACAGTATAGAGCAGGCACAAACAGCAATCGCGAGCGCGAAAGTGCGGGCTGTGCTGTTTATACCCCACGATGTGGCAAACCGACTTGCCCAGCACCCAACAGTGGGTTTTGGTTTGCCTGATGGCAGTAATGAGTCGTTAGTCAGGCCAATTGCGCATTGGTTAGTTGATGGTTCAGATACAATGGTCGCGTCGAGCATAAAATCGCTGCGCAATATGGCGCTTGCAGAGCTTCTCGATAAGCCTGCGAATAGAACGTATCCGACCTTTGAGACGACCTTATTTTATAACCCAGAGCAACGCTCTGCAGTGAATATTGTGCCAGGTTTAGCTGCTGTTATTTTAACCATGACGATGATTATGTTTACCTCTGCAGCCATTGTTAAAGAGCAAGAGCGAGGTAATATGGAGCTCTTAATCACCTTACCGTTAAGCTCACTTGAATTAATGATTGGTAAAGTGGTGCCTTATATCTTTATTGGTTTTATTCAGTTATTTATTATACTAGGTATGGGTAAGCTCTTGTTTCATATTCCTTTTGGAGGTGGTTTAGTCGCATTGGTTGTCGCAACCTTTGCGTTTATATGTGCCAGTTTAGTGCTTGGCTTAGTCCTTTCAACCATCGCTAAAAATCAGCTTCAAGCAATGCAAATGACAATTTTCATTCTGTTACCCTCGATATTATTATCAGGTTTTGTATTTCCTTATGAAGGCATGCCAAAGGCAGCGCAATGGCTTGCTGAGTGCTTACCCGCAACGCATTACCTAAGGTTAATACGTGGAATTGTGCTAAAAGATGTCAATCTAATAAGCATGAGCAGTGATTTACTTTGGCTGTTAGCCTTTACAATTTTGGGCTTGGCTGTGGCTGCATTTAGGTTTAAGAAAACCCTTGATTAGGCTAGGCAATTTAAGACATATATGCTTAACTAAAGTGTAATTTTAATTCTTTTTGAGTAGATGTAAGCGTGTGGCGAGTATTTTGGGTGGCGGTGCTACTAGTGACGTTTGATTGCTATGCAGCAACGATAAACCTAGCCCATACCATGAAGCATGAGCACTTTAATGAGCTGTTAAGCACACTTGCTGAACAAAGTGGCTTGACGGTTAATTCTGTATTAGTTGACCAAAAGGCGCTAAAAGTCAGGCTGGTGCAAAATACCAGTACCAGCACCTCTACAGACGTTGTTATTGTACCTGCTGATCATTTAGGCCTTGATAAATATGCCAACTACAGCGTTATCCCAGACTCACTCATAGCTGATACCACAGACAAGCGAACCTTAGAAACAGCAAAGCTAAACAACACGCTCTTAGGTATACCCATCATTCAAGGCAATCACCTATTACTTTTTTATAATAAGCAGTTTGTTAAAGAGCCAATAGAAAATTGGCAGGATATATACCGAATTCAATCATCATTGCCTGAAAAAGTGAAACTCGTTACATGGAGTTTTATGGAAATGTATTGGTTTATCCCGTTCTTGTCGGCTTTTAATGGCGACCTAATTGTAGATAACCATGTTCAGCTTAATACACCGGCAATGCAATCGGCTCTCAAATTTGTTTGGGATTTAAATAAGCAAAACCTGGTTGATAGACAGTGCGATTACACTTGCTCAAATAATGCATTTAAAGCGCAGCAAGCAGCCTTCACCATCGATGGTGCTTGGGCGTTAAAAACGTATGAGCAGGCGCTTGGTGATAATTTAGCTGTGCAGCAATTGCCGAAACTTAATGGTGAGTATATGCAGCCTTATTACTCTACCTTTGTGTTGGCATTTCCAAATGATGGCTTAAATGGCGTTAATAAAGACAATTTGATCAAATTTGCTAAATTGGTTCAAGCAGAAAAATTTCAAACAATGATTTGGCAAAAGCTTCAAGATATCCCCGTTAATACTGAGGTGTTAAATAGTTTAAAATCACAACAAGGCACAGAGTTAGCAACCTTAATTGAAGCGATGCAATTTACAAAACCTATGCCTTCAACCGCATCGATGATCATCGTATGGGAAGTATTAAATAAAGGATTTATTCGCTATGGCAGTGGTGCCTTAACTGCTGAGCAAGCGGGGCTTTTTATGCAAGGGTTGGCAGAGCGTTCGATTGCCAATGAAGGGGATGAATGAGTAGTCCACGCTTTAGCCGCGCCTTATTTATCAGTGTATTACTACTGGTCATTATTCCCCTGCTGATCCTTGCAGGTTTGATGATAGGGCGTTTCTATTTAAGCTCAATTGACCAAGCAAATACGAGTTTACAATGGCAAGCTAGAAATAATGCGGCCAGCCTTGAACAACTCTTATTTAAGCTTGAGAAAAACAGCCAATTACTAAGTAGCACTAAGGCGATAACTGAGCTGCCAAATAAAGTGGTGTACTCACAGTTCGCGCTTGTGCAGCTACAAGAATTTGTTGCCCAAAATCCACAAATTAATGCATCAATTGTTATTGATAATCAAGGGTTTATAGTTGAAGGGTATCCGATCACTTCTTTAAATTTGAATTTTAAACTCACTAAAAGCATTCTCGACAGCGCTCAAACATCAACAGAGCAAAACACAATTCAAATTATCGATAACCCACAAGTTACTGAGCTACTCGCACCTTTACAGGCAAAACAAAATGCTTTACTGGCAATTACATCTAAGCTGTTGCATGAGCAAGATTCTCTCAGTGAGCCAATAATTAAAACGGGCGTGTTAGTGTCTTTTGTGCCTTTATCAGAGGCGTTAAAGTGGCTTGCAATACATAATGAGCAACCGGTTTATCAAGCGGGTAAGCAGGTACAAATTACAGCACAAGATAACATTTTATATAGCTTGGGCGATGCTGGCGATAACGGCAAATTAATGGGGCAGGCCTCAATCAGTAATGTTTTTTTTGCAGGTAAGCCAACCAGTTTACAGTTCCAAATTAATGAAGCAAAAACCACCTACACCAGCGCTGTAAAGCAAACGGCCATATTAGCTGGGCTGCTAATCGTAGGACTCTCTATTTTTTCATTTATCTTAGTGCGCTGGCTGACGGCACGGCTCCATAACCCGCTAAATCGCATTACTGCTCTTAGTCGTGAATATGCGTTAGGTAATTACAAACAAGATACCGACGATTTTCATTATCAAGAGTTTAAAGATATTGCAGATTCGCTCAGCAGCATGGCTGATACCATTGATATACAAATTACTTCATTGCAATTAGAAAAACTTCGCGCTGAGCGCTCTGAGCAAGTTAAAAGCCAATTCTTAGCCAATATGAGCCATGAGATACGCACTCCGATGAATGGTATTGTGGGCTTTTTGCAGCTACTCAATAAAAGCACGCTAACACAAGATCAAGCAGAGTTTGTAAGGCAAATTAATAACTGTAGTGATGTGTTATTAACCGTGATTAACGATATTCTCGACTTTTCAAAAATAGAGGCCAATAAAATAGAGCTCGAGTCGCGACAATGTGATTTAGTCGCGCTTTGCCATGACCTTATCTTACTATTCAAACCGAGTTGTGATGCCAAAGGAGTTGGCTGCCGGCTTGACGTCTCCCCATTACAATCGCTGAATGTTGAATGTGATGAAATACGTGTTAAACAAGTGCTGGTTAACTTGCTCTCTAACGCCGTTAAGTTCACCCATCAAGGAGAGATCGTTCTTTCGCTTATTCTGCAAAGCCGAGATGAACACCAGACAGCCGTCGTGTTATCGGTAAAAGATACAGGCATAGGTATCGCTGAAGATAAAATAACGGCCTTGTTTAATCCTTTTGTTCAGGCGCAAACTAGCACAACTCGTGAATATGGAGGGACCGGTCTTGGGCTTGCCATCAGTAAAGGAATGATTGATTTGATGGGTGGCACTATTGCTATCGACAGTGAGCTTGGCAAAGGCTCCGAGTTTACGGTTAATGTTAATTTTAAATCACTAAACCCACGGGACGCTAGTGCAAAAGTACACCAATCAGATGAAGACACTCAGTTCGATTTTAAAGCCGTCGACAAGCCAATATTAATTGCTGAAGATAACCCGATTAACCAAATTGTTATCACTAAGTATTTAACTCAATTAGGTCTAAATTATGAATTGGCAGAAAATGGAAAAATTGCCTGTGAGAAAACCCTAACACAAAACTACGCATTGATTTTAATGGATATTCAAATGCCGGTGATGGATGGATTAACTGCCAGCGAAAACTTACTTGCAAGGCCAGATTTTGATACGCCGATTATTGCAGTCAGTGCTAATGCGATGAAAGACGACATCGAAACAAGCGCAAAAATTGGTATCAGTGACCATATCGCAAAGCCAATTAATTTTGCTGAACTTGAAAAAGCACTCGCAAAATGGCTATCTCAGCAATCGCTGAAATAGCCGGTATGAATCAAAAAGTGTTGTTATCTTTTTTCTGAATTAACTCAATTGCATAACCATCTGGGTCTTTAACAAATGCAATTTCAGTTGTGCCGCCTTTTACAGGACCCGGCTCACGACTCACATTACCGCCAGCAGCTTTAATGTCTTCGCAGGCTTTATAAATATTATCAAACTCGATAGCAATATGACCGTATGCATTACCTAAATCATAGCTGTCTGTATCCCAGTTATAAGTAAGCTCAAGCACGGTCGAATCTTTTTCGTCACCATAACCGACAAAAGCAAGGGTGTAGCGGTACTCTTCGTTGTCTGCACGGCGCAGCTCTTTCATACCTAATACCTGCGTATAAAATTCAATTGATTTATCTAAATCAGCAACGCGAAGCATTGTGTGTAATAAGCGCATTTTAAGCATCCTCTTTCTTGTCTTTAAATTCGCACAATTTCAATAACGCAGCATGGTACAACGCTGCGCATTAAAATTATTAAAAATGGATTATAAGTTATTTCGATTGCATGCACAGTAGCATTGAGACAAAGCGTTTAATATGAAAAGGGTGGCGTTATGCAGCAATGAATAAGGACTGCTGCATAACAATGAGGTTTTTGCGGTATAAGCGAAAGCTTAGCTTTTCACTTTACCTTTAAGTACATAAATTTCACCATCAAAGCTCCCTTGAATTGTCAGACCTTGTCCCGCCAACTCTTTAAGATATTCGATATGCTCATTAGTGATATGTTGCCCCGGCACTAACAGAGGGATACCAGGAGGATAAGGCGTCACTAATCCTGCACAAATTCGGTTGTTACTTTTGCTAATTGGCACAGATTCACGTTCGCCATAGAACGCATCACTAGGAATACAGGCTAAGTCTATAGCAGGTAGATTCTCTGGTAGGCGTGTGCGCCTCATTGAAGTGGCAAGTTTTACTTTACCGCTATCAAGTTTCTTCAGCGCATTGTAAAGACGAATGATCTTTGAGCGTGTGCCACCAAGAGTTAGCAAAACCAAGATGGTGCTGTGTGTGTATTTTTCGATTTCAAGGCCAATTTCATCTAATAGAAATTTATGAATATCCTTTAATGAATACGGTAACTCACTAATATCGATAAGGATCTTCAGCGGGTCGTGACCCATGTTATCGCCACTAAAATGTGGGAATATATCCATGAAATCTTGTTTGTCGAGCACTTTAATATGTTTCAGTGATGCCATTTGCTGCTTAAACTCAGCAACGTGATTCAGCAGGGCATTTAGTAATTTATAACCTTCCATTTCTAATTGCTTTTGGCATACATCCAGCGAGGCAATGAGCTGATATTTTGGTGAGGTACTGGCGTAAATACTGTAGATCTCACGGAAGAAATCGGCATCGAAATCAGGGTCATTAACATGAATATAAGACGCCTGAGAGAACGCTGAAACCACTTTATGTGCCGAATGGGTAACATAGTCTGCGCCAGCATTAATAGCTGAGTAGTGGCGTAAACTTGGATGGAAAAGCGAGTAAGCAAACCACGCTTCGTCGATAAACACTTTAATACCGTGCTGGTGTGCAAATTCAACCACTTGTTTTAAATCGCTAAGCAGACCATCGTAAGTACAGCCGGTTAAAACCAGTAATTTAGCATCGCTATTTTGCTCAATCGCTTGCTTAATGTCAGCCAATGAAGGGGGCGCGAAGATACCATATTTAGGATTTAAAATACTCGATAAATAAATAGGTAAACTAGCCGATTGCAAAATGCCGTAATGTACTGATTTATGGCAGTTTCGGTCGATGATCACCTTATCGCCTTTACGTAGTAAAGTTTGCAAAATAATCTTATTTGAAGTGGATGACCCATTGGTAACAAAGTAGGTATGTTTTACTTCAAATGTCGCCGCCGCTGATTCTTGAGAGCGGCCTATGGTGTTGGTGCTGTCTGATAATGAACCAAGCGAGTCGACAGAAACCGACAGGTCGCCAACAAATACGTTACGGCCATAAAACTGATAAAAGTCTTTAATATACGGAGAATTTCTAAAGCTAGCACCGCCACTGTGACCAGGTGTGTGCCATGAATCGTTCGATTCACCCACATAACGACGGTAGGCGGTCCAAAATGGCGTTTCTGAACGATCATCAAAGTCATTGATCATATAGCCCAAGATTGCTTCGGGGTCTGAAATGACCTCATCTTTAAAAAAGAAAGATTCAATTTCTTCTGACTCGTTAACTATCTCCAAGCCTTTCGTATCGTCACCAATAACATAAACAGGCAGTTCTAGGCGTATGCCTTTTAATTGCTCGATAAAACGGCTATAGGTGCGCTCGCCATTGTTCAGTACATCCCAACTAAGTACTACAGCTTGAATATCGCCATCTTCCTCTACATATTTCAACGCCTGCTTGAGCTCTATGCACTCGATAATGTCGATATCAACATCACTTCGTTCAAAATTAGGGATTGTTTTTTCTAGGTTCGTTGAAAGCTCTTTTAAGGTGGCAGGATCTTGTTCAATTAACAAGATACGAAGTAAAGGTAACATAGCAACTCATATAAAAAATTTCACATTACTCAACAGCATAACGAAAGGATGGAAGCTTGTGAAATGATTACGCTGATATTTTTTGTTCCGATACTGATTATACTTTTTTCGTGTTAATCGCAGATAGTTGAAATTACATGTTCTTACTGTAAAAGTAATGCTTAAGTAAAAGCTTTCAGCGATAAAAGCACTCAAGCCAGATACAGATAAAAATAAAGATAAACATGCTAGGGAGAATAAAACATGGCGTATGTTGCCAATTTCAAAACTGTAGTCATCTCTACATTGTTTGCGTTTTGTACGAGCGCAGTTAATGCAGATGAAGTCTCAGATTCAAACAATAAAAAGTCGATACCCGAAGCCACTAAATTTGTGACCCAGCATAAAGGCACCTTTAATGGTACAAAGCTGAAATACGAAGCTGTAGCCGGTGAAACTTATTTGTTAAACAAAAACGAAGAGCCTAAAGCTGCTATCTTTTCGTTTGATTACCTAGCTGCAGATGACAACAAGAACAGACCCGTAACATTTATCTGGAATGGTGGCCCGGGCTCATCGTCTAATTGGTTACATATGGGCGCTTATGGTCCGAAACGAGTCGTGGTACCAAGCGATGCAACGGCTCCTGGATTGGCTCCTTACGAATTAAAAGATGCGCCTGAGACGATACTTGATGTGACTGATATGGTGTTTGTGGACCCTGTTGGTACAGGTTACTCGCGCGCCTTAGGTGACACTGACAGCAAAGCCTTTTGGGGCTTGAATCAGGATGCATCTGCTATTGCTGATTTTATTGCCCAGTGGCTAACAAAAGAAAACCGCTGGAATGCGCCAATATTTTTATTGGGAGAGAGCTATGGTACAACTCGAGCAGCAGCGGTTTCTAAAGTACTGATGGATAAACACCTGATTAATGTAAATGGCATTATTTTTGTATCACAAGCTTTAGACTATCAAGGTTCAAGCCCTTATGTTGATGACAACATCATTTCTTACATCACTTACATACCCACACTTGCTGCAACCGCTTGGTATCATAAAAAAGTAGACACATCTGGAGATTTTGAAGCGTTTATTGATGCGAGCCGACAATTTGCAGTTGATGAATTACTACCAGCCTTATTTAAGGGGAATGCCCTTAGTAAAGCTGACCGAAAGCAAATTGTTGACGGCCTTCACCGTTATACAGGGCTAAGCAAACAATATATTGAGCAGGTTGATTTACGCATTAATGCCTTTAGATTCGCTAAAGAGTTATTGCGTGATGAGGGCGTCGCAGTAGGCTTTCTTGATGGACGTTATAAGCTTGATGAACGAGACGATTTAACAGCAGCTCCTAAGCAAGACGCGTCAAAAGTGATAGGGCCAGCATATAAAGCGGCACTGATGAAATACATGCGCACAGATTTAAACGTACAGTGGAAAAGAAAATACCTAAACCCAGGCGATCCTGAGTTATCAGATAACTGGCGCTGGCGCACAGCTCCTGATGGACAAGGCTGGGAGCCAAGGTACGTCAATACAGCGCCAGATTTATCTTATGTGCTTCGCAGCAATCCACAAATGAAAGTGATGGTCGCCTCTGGTTATTACGATATTGTCACGCCATTTTTTGATGCTGAATACACCTTAAATAGACACGGTATATACGCTGATAAAATTGACTATCACTATTATCACGGCGGTCACATGATGTATGTTCACGAACCAGCAAGAGTGGCGCTGTTAAGAGATACGCGAGAATTTATTAAAAAGCAGGTGAGCCAAAACCCACGATAATGACTAGGAACATTGTGCCAAACCCTGTGTTAGGCACAATGCGCAAAGGGTGTGATAGAAAAGGTTAAGAACGTTACACATATAGTGCCTATCAAGGATTAACCATTGGTGCATATCGACCATATTTGTTGCCAATGTTTGCCAATATCTGCCATAATCAAAGACTGTAAATATATAGGAATTAACTATGGCAACTTTAAATATCTCTATTCCAGATGAAATGCGCTCATGGATTGATGCCCAAGTTGAGTCAGGTCGATTCTCAAATGCAAGTGATTATATCCGCGATTTGATCCGCCATAATCAGAGTGAAAAAGATGCTATTAGAATGGCATTAGTAGAGGGTGAGCTAAGTGGTGAGAGTGAGTTAACGGTTTTAGATATTATATCCAAATCCAAAAACAAAACTTAAAGCGAATGGCTAAATATATTCTCTCTAATAAAGCTCAGTATGACTTGGAGCGTATTTTTCAGTACACCGAAATTGAATTCGGTGTTTCTCAAGCAGAAAACTATTTAATTGGAATTCATGAAACGCTAATGGCTTTGTCTACTGAGCCGAGCCTTGCTCAAGATGTTAGCGATATCAAGCCAGGATATTCTCGGTATATATTTAGAAAGCACTACATCTTTTTTAAAAAAAGAGCCAACGATATTTTCATTGTGAGAATTCTGCATCAACAAATGAAGGTTCAACTACATCTAACAAGCTAATGCAGGTCAGCAATAATACTTAATTACTCTGTCTTTTCTTTAAACTCACACAAATCTTCGATAATACAGCTGCCGCATTTAGGTTTACGAGCAGTACACACATAGCGGCCATGCAGGATTAACCAGTGGTGTACATCGACCTTAAATTCTTTAGGTACCACTTTTTCTAGTTTTTGTTCTACAGCCACCACATCTTTACCCATGGCAAACTTAGTGCGGTTAGAAACGCGGAAAATGTGAGTGTCTACAGCAATTGTTGGCCAGCCAAAGGCACAGTTTAAAACAACATTTGCGGTCTTTCTGCCAACACCCGGTAATGCTTCGAGCGCTTCACGATTCTCTGGTACTTCTGAGTTATGTTTATTGACCAGAATCTCACACATTTTATAGACATTATTGGCTTTAGAATTAAACAAACCAATGGTCTTGATGTAATCACGAAGGCCTTCAAGGCCTAAATCAAGAATCGCTTGAGGCGTGTTAGCAACAGGGAATAGCTTACGGGTTGCTTTATTAACACCCACATCTGTAGCTTGTGCTGATAAGGTAACCGCAACTAATAACTCAAACGGGCTTGAGTATTCAAGCTCTGTTTCTGGGTGCGGGTTTTGCTCACGTAGACGAGATAAGATCTCATAGCGTTTTTCTTTATTCATGGTGGCGTAAAGCACGCAGTGACGGTGCGTGCTCTCCTTTAAGTTAAACTTGTTACTCGGGCTCTTGGGCCTTTTTCTACTTCTGGAGTAACAACTTGCTTAGATTTTATTTGTGTATCAATGACATTTTTTGCAGCAATCAGTAAACCAAGTCCTAAAAAGGCACCCGGTGGTAAGATAGCTAATAAAAATTGGTTATCAAAACTGAATACTTCAATTCGAAGTGCAGCAGCCCATGGCCCTAATAATAAATCAGCACCATCAAATAGTGTACCTTGACCAATAAGTTCACGCATTGCCCCTAGCACCACTAAAACTAACATAAAGCCAAGTCCCATCATCAGTCCGTCAAAGGCTGAAAGTGGCACTGTATTTTTAGAGGCGAATGCTTCTGCGCGACCGATAATGGCACAGTTGGTAACAATAAGCGGAATAAAAATCCCCAATGATTGATAAAGCCCAAATGTATAGGCATTCATCATCAGCTGCACGATGGTCACAAAGCCTGCGATGATCATCACAAAAACAGGAATACGAATATCTTTTGGTACCCAGTTACGCACAATCGATACGGTGACATTAGAACCAACCAGTACCAATAAAGTCGCTAAACCAAGGCCTAATGCATTGGTAACCGTCGAAGTAACAGCAAGTAGCGGGCACAAGCCTAATAACTGCACAAGGGCAGGGTTATTAGCCCACATACCATCTTTAAATAAGGTTTTAACTTGGCTCATTACTTGGCTCCTTGACAGATGTTTGGTGCAGCAAACAGATTATCAAATTCAGCTTGGGCAAACAGCACAGCTTGTTTTACTGAGCCGACAACGGCACGCGGTGTAATGGTTGCGCCAGTAAATTGATCAAATTGGCCACCATCTTTTTTAACAGCCCAGCGGCTATCATCTTCACTCAGTACATTTTGCCCTTTGAAAAGAGTGATCCAGTCTGATTTTTTGACCTCAACTTTATCGCCAAGGCCCGGTGTTTCTTCGTGCTTAGTTACACGAACACCCGCTATTTCACCATTGGCAAATACCGCCGTTAATAAGTTGATATCGCCACTATAACCACTTGGTGTTACATGGCGCATCACTAAAGCATACGGTTTAGTGTCTTTGTAGGCGCGGTAAATAACTTGCTCTGGACGTGGACCTAAGCGCTCATCGGTGATCACGACACAATCTTTGTATAGTTGATTGTCATAATGATGGGCATCAAGTACTTGCTGTAGCTGCTCTGCAAGTTGTTGCTTTTCTTGCTCTTCAATGCGCTCAGCAGTCAGGCTATGAGTCAGGGCTACAGTGCCTGTGGTAATAAGTGCAAATGCAGTAAGAATAGTGCCGTTTTTAGTCATTGAGGAAAGGATCATTATTTCACCCCATGGCCGTAAGTTCGTGGTTGCGTGTAGTAATCAATTAAAGGCACCGCCATATTTAACAGCAATACACTAAATGCCACTGCATCAGGGTAACCACCGAAAGTACGAATTAAGTAAACAAGTAGACCAATTAACGCGCCGTAAATTAAACGACCTCTATTCGTTGTTGATGCAGAAACTGGATCGGTAGCAATAAAAAATGCCCCTAACATGGTTGCACCACTGAATAAGTGAAATACCACGCCCGGCTCTGTGCCCGGGGCTGCAATATAACCAATACCACTGCACACGGCTAATGAAGCTAAAAAGCTAACAGGGATATGCCAATTAATGATTTTAGCTTTTAATAAATAAAGACCACCTACTAAAAAGCCGAAGTTAACCCAGCCCCAACCAAGACCAAACCAGTCATTAAAAAGAGGCTTACTCATACTCTCAGCCACCGTTAGGTGATGGGCGACATCTGTTTTAACGGTATCAAGTGGTGTTGCCATGGTTGTGCCATCAATCGCTACACGTAACTGATCGACACTAAATCCAGCGCTGGTAAAACCATTGAAAATAACAGACAGCTGTTGTGAGAAGCTGATCGGAGATGCAAGTAAATCACTCACAGGTAACCAGCTGGTCATTTGCACCGGAAACGATACAAGTAGTAATACATAAGCAGCCATAGCAGGGTTAAATAAATTAAAGCCAAGGCCACCATAAAGCTGCTTTACAATAACAATGGCAAAGAGACAGCCAATTACGATAATCCACCAAGGTGCTAAAGGCGGAATACTCAACGCCAGTAATACGCCTGTTAACCACGCACTGCCATCACTGAGTGTTGGCCAAACTTTGCGTTTTCGAAGCAGTAATACAGCAGCTTCACAGGCACTAACAGTAATCAGCGCGAGAACAAGCTGAATTAACACAGCGCTACCAAAGAAGAAAACTTGCGCGATTAAGCCTGGAATACACGCAGCAATCACTGTCATCATTAATCGGCTTAATGATTTATGGCTATGATTATGCGGCGAACTCGCCATGGTTAGTTTCATGACTTATCGTTTCCTTCTTGTTGTAACTTTTTCGCTTTAGCTCTTGCAATGGCACGAGCGACCGCTGCTTTTTTCTTATCTTCGCTAGACTCAGGTTCATCAACCTGCTGTTTTGAATCATCCGTATCGCTTGAATCATCAAGTTGTTCTGATGATTCGTCACTCTGCGCTTGCTCTTTAGCGGCCTTTTTCGCTTTGGCTCGAGCTATGGCAGCTGCAACAGCGGCTTTTTTCTTATCTTCGCTAGATTCAGGAGCATCAGACTGCGGCTTAGCATCTGCCTCATCATTTGAATCATTTATTTGCTCTGGAGAATCGTCACTCTGCGCTTGCTCTTTAGCGGCTTTTTTGGCTTTAGCACGGGCGATAGCGGCTGCAACAGCGGCTTTTTTGTCATCAACTGGTGCGCTATCTTCTTCAGCTTCAGTTTGATTCTCAGCAGCTTGTGCTGCTTTTTTCGCTTTAGCACGGGCGATAGCAGCGGCAACAGCGGCTTTTTTGTCATCAACTGGTGCGCTATCTTCTTCAGCTTCAGTTTGATTCTCAGCAGCTTGTGCTGCTTTTTTCGCTTTAGCACGGGCGATAGCAGCTGCAACAGCAGCTTTTTTGTCATCTTTTGGCGCAGCGTCAGTTTCAGCAGAAGCGTTTTCTTCTGTAGCTTGCGCTGCTTTTTTCGCTTTAGCACGAGCGATAGCAGCTGCAACAGCAGCTTTTTTGTCATCTTTTGGTGCTGAGTCTGCTTCTACGTTATCTTCTGCAGCTTGCGCCGCTTTTTTCGCTTTAGCACGGGCAATAGCGGCAGCAACAGCAGACTTTTTATCGTCTTTATCGACGCCTTCTTCACCTTGCTCTAGTGCTTTTTGCTCTTTGTATTTACGTGCTTGTTCTTTACGTGCTGCACGCTCTTTAGCCACTTCAGAGTTATCAGGCTCAATCTCTGCACCTTGCTTTTTCGCTTTCGCACGGGCAATAGCTGCAGCGACAGCTGACTTACTGTCTTTATCATCAGATTTAGCTTTAACTCGGGCGAGTGCATCAGCCACTTTTTGTTTTTCGCCATCTGACTTAGCAGCCGGCTTGCGTTTGTGGCGGTTTTGACGCTCTTCTTGTTCGCGCTCTAAGCGCTCTTTACGTGCTTCAAAACGCTCTTTTGCTCGCTCTGCTTTGATTTGCTCTGCTTGCTGCTCTTTGATTTCAGCTTTAGCAACACGATAGTACTGCACCAAGGGTATTTCGCTTGGGCAAACATAAGCACAGGCGCCACATTCAATACAATCAAATAAATTGTGCTCGTTGAGTTTGTCGTATTCTTTAGACTTGGCAAACCATTGCAATTGCTGAGGTAACAATGATGCAGGGCAGGCGTCAGCACAGGCACTACAACGAATACAGGCTTTTTCATCACCCGGCTCAGCAAGCTCTTGGTGATCTGGCGCTAAAATACAGTTTGTCGTTTTAACGACACCAATACGCACGGTTGGCAGGGTAAAGCCCATCATTGGACCGCCCATAACCACACGTTGCTGTGGAACCGGAGAAAAGCCTTGGCAGTCTAATAAATGTTTAATTTCAGTGCCTAGTAAAGCCCACACATTACCTTGTTTATGAATGGTGTTACCGGTTACCGTTACTACACGCTCTATAAGAGGCTTACCTTCATGTACGGCTTGATTTACCGCAAACAAAGTACCGACATTTTGCACCAACATACCAATATCGGCAGGAATACTGCCATTTGGGACTTCTTTGCCTGTTAGCAGTTTAATTAGCTGCTTTTCACCGCCAGAAGGATAAACCGTTGGCACTGTTTGCACTATGATGCTGTCGTTATGTTGTGCAGCTTGTTTCATGGCAGCAATAGCATCGGGCTTATTATCTTCAATACCAATAATTGTCAGCTGTGGACTTAACAGCTGCTGCATTAATTCAATACCGGCAATTATACCATCGGCATGTTCGCGCATTAGCATGTCATCAGCGGTGATATAAGGTTCACACTCAACGGCATTAACAATTAAAAACTCGATGGCTTTACGGGTATCTGCTTTTACATAGGTTGGGAAACCTGCGCCGCCCATACCTGCGATACCACTTTGATGAATAATATCAACAAGCTCATCATGGGAAAGAGTTTTGGCATCAGTTACAGGATTAAGCTCGCACCAGTTATCTTCACCATCAGGTTCAATAATAACGCTAAGTTCAGGCAACGCCGACGGGTGAGCAGAGGGCATTGGGCAAATATCGCTGATCAACCCTGATGTTGGCGCGTGCACAGGCACAGACCAATTGCCGCTTGGTTTAGTTAATGCTTGGCCTTTTAAAACCTGCTGGCCTTTTTCAATAATAAGTTTACCGTTAGCACCAATGTGTTGTTTTAGAGATACAACGAGCTTGTCTGGTAGTGGCAGTCTTGCAATGGCTTGTGTTGTTGATTGCAGCTTTTGACCCGGTGGGTGAATGCCCCCAGGTATAGACCACACTTTGCCTTGTTTAATTTGATCTATTAACTTTTCCATCTGTGCTCCTAATCTACCTGAGTCACAGGGATTGCGTTTAATTGCCATTTCCAGGTTTGTTTAGTTTCTTTTACAGGCAGCATATCAATACAGTCTACAGGGCATGGTTCAACACATAAGTCACAACCGGTACATTCATCAATTAATACAGTGTGCATTTGGCGGGTTGCGCCAACGATGGCATCAACAGGGCAGGCTTGAATACATTTGGTACAGCCAATACATTCATCTTCACGAATATAGGCAACGGTCTTAACAGGATCTGCTTGCTCACCGCCTGCCAGCGGTTTTGCTTCTACACCCATTAAATCAGCGAGTTTTTTTACCGTGGCTTCGCCGCCTGGTGGGCACTTATTGATTTCGTCACCATTGGCAATTGCTTCTGCATAGGGACGACAGCCAGGGTAGCCACATTGGCCACACTGTGTTTGCGGTAAAATGGTATCAATTTGGTCAACAATAGGGTTGCTCTCAACGCGAAAACGCACGGCGGCAAAACCTAAAATTAAACCAAATATTAGCGCTAATGAACCTAACGCTATCAAAGCATAAAACAAGGTCATATTAAAACTTCACTAATCCTGTAAAACCCATAAAGGCCATCGACATAAGGCCTGCGGTGATCATCGCAATTGAAGCACCCTTAAAAGGAGCAGGGACATCAGCCGCAGCTAAACGCTCACGTAATGCGGCAAACAGTATTAACACCATAGAGAAACCCACTGCGGCACCAAAGCCATACACGGCCGATTGTAAGAATGAGTGGTCTTCTTTGATATTAAGTAGGGCAACACCTAAAACAGCACAGTTAGTGGTAATAAGCGGTAAGAAAATCCCTAATAAGCGATAAAGTGTCGGGCTGGTTTTTCTCACCACCATTTCGGTAAATTGCACGACAACAGCGATAACCAAAATAAAGCTCATGGTACGCAAAAATTCGATATCCAGCGGGATCAAAATATAATGATTCACCAGATAACTGGTCACGGAGGCAAGTGTAAGTACAAAGGTTGTGGCTAAAGACATACCAATCGCGGTATCTAACTTACCCGATACACCCATAAACGGGCATAAACCTAAGAATTGAACTAAAACGAAGTTGTTGACTAGCACAGTGCCAATCAATAACAAGACATACTCTGTCATGCGTGCCTCACGAGAATAAAAACGGCTCTATTATCCTTTTTTATGGGGGCCGACACAACACATGAGGGACGAATAGCTAAAATTAACAAAGCTGTTTACGATTAAAGTGTTAAAGCAAAGTTAATATACCCAATCCACCTCAAGATGCGAGTTTCAGTTGGAATTAAAAGCGATTTAGGCAAGGCATTGATTGCAAATAATAGTGGTTCTATTGTTAAAATCAATAACGCAGTATAAATCGCTTTTAAACCAACCCTTTGGGCGTTTCACAGGCACTTACTCTCATCGTTGTTACTTCTTAAAAGGGACTGCCATTCCTGCAAAGTAACGCCTTGATATTAAGCACCTGTGAAACGCTGAATTCTGCATCTTGAGGTGGCTTGGGTATAGCTGGAATAGGCCCAAAAATAGTAAGGTTTTTTGGGCCTTAAAGAGGGGTTAGATATCTTTTGGCTTTTCGATGTAATAGCCTTGCACACCATCTAAACACAGTGTTTCGATGATGTGTTTTTCTTCTTGGCTTTCGACGCCTTCAGCAAATACACTCACACCAATACGGTGAGCTAGATCCACCATTAAACGCATAAAGTATTGGTTGTTTTTATCTTCTTCAAGGCCGCGGGTGTAGCTTGCGTCCATTTTGATAAAGTCTGGTTTTAAGTCTCTAAAGAATTTAAATGACGTTAAACCCACACCAAAACGCTCTACGGTAATACGTGCACCCACGCGGTGTACCATATCGATAAAGCGTTTACTTGCTTTAATGTTTTGTTGTAATCCAAACTCGCTGACTTCAAATATAAGCTTAGAGGCGATATTGCTGTCTTTAAGTAATCGGCGCTCTAACCAGATCACAAATTGATCATTGTGAGCGCTTGATGCAGTAACATTAATACCAAAGAATTTTTCAGAGAAATTACGCGTTTTAACCTTCTCTAAAGTGGTATCGATAATTAAACGGTCAATTTCCATTGCCATTTCTAGCTTTTCTGCCATTGCAAGAAAAGAGGCCGTTGGCAGCATTTGGTTTTCTGCAGTTTTGAAACGAACTTGGATCTCAGCATAGGCTTTAACACTTTTACCTATTGGCATAATGTTCTGCATAACCAAGTGCACACGTTTCGATTCGATCACTTCGGTAATGACTTTACGCCAGTTTTGGTTACCAAAACCTGCGCTGGCGTTATTAACTAAATCAGTTTCACGCTGTACATGCCATGCATTTGCTTGTTTTGATTGCGCCATGCTCATTGCATTATCAACAATTGATAATAACTCACCAAGCGGCTTACCTTTTTCGTAGCCAACTATACCTGTGTTAGCAACTGAGCTTAATTCTTGGTTTTGCTGATACTGAGTAAAACGCGATTGTAAGTTATCGCCAAAGCGTTCAGCTTCTTTAAGTGGGGTATTAGGCAGTACCACAGCAAAATCAGAACTGTTTAAACGAAAAACCTGACTGCCTGTATAGGTGCCGCTAATATGTTTAATAATATCGGCCACACCTTTTACGTATTCATCACCTTTTTGGTAACCACGTGTTTGGTTTATTGTTTGTAGCTCACTACAACGCACCATAGCAAGTGAACCAAAGGTGCTTTTTTCTGCATTCTCAATATTTTTTTCGTAATACTCTACAAACATATTACGATTGCCAAGGTTAGTGACTACATCTTTATAGGCTTCTTTTTTAATACTTAGCGCATTATTTTGAATATCATCGTGTTTAGTTTGTAAAAAGTGTGACAGACGATTGAACGAAGGAATTAAATCTTTGCTTAGCTTCTTTAATCTTGAAGTGTCCATAGCTTGTTCAATATCGTCGCTTACTTGATTCTGATTTATGTATATATCGACAATATCAGCAACTGTTGTGCTTATTTTTCTGTTTAAGCGACGGAACATACTGTTCATATAAATAATTGGTAATAATGCAATCAATCCAGATATCAAAATGACAATAAACATCGCTTGTTGCAGCAGAGTTGCTAGGTTATGAGCATTGATCGTAAATTCAATTTTTATGTCAGATGTCTGGTTCACTGCAAATTGAGGCCGGATAGAGTTAAATGAATTATTAACTAATTCAGCAAACAAGGGGAGGGGCTGACTAGACTCTATCATTGTAACAACTTTGCCAGTTTGATCGCGGATTACAAATTTAGAAAAAGTACTGCCATCAGAAAGTGCTTGCCTAAGTTTCTCTGGTGCCAGCTGTTCAATAGTTTGTGAGTTTATATAGGCATTAACTACACGCTGTGCTTTTTGCTGGGCATCACTTACTGCACTGTCAAAACTAATTGCAATAAAATATCCGCCTAATAATGCGAATAGTAGCCAAGAAATAAGTTGTACGAATATGAGTTTTTTAAAACCAGCCATGTTTCTTATCTTTTAAAAGCCTAAAAGGAAGGAATCAATTCCTTGATTGATCGGTTTAATAATAGTGAATTCTATTTTATATCAAAGCATATAAATAACTTACACTAGAGTAGTGTATAAGCGCTGGAAAGTCTAATACAATCGGTGAGGCAAAAAAGAGATAAAATTTAATATATTCGTAGAGTTGGCTCCCCCTCCCCGACTCGAACGGGGGACCTGCGGATTAACAGTCCGTCGCTCTAACCAACTGAGCTAAGGCGGAACTAAATAGAGTAGTGCGGTGCTATGATTTGGCTCCCCC
>NZ_JAKGBH010000067.1:0-19973 GCF_021532515.1 Pseudoalteromonas sp. PAST1
GCGTAATGATTCTTTCAATTGGCCTACTGAAATTTTCCGCGACAAACTCTGGAGTAGCTTGCAAAGGCTGCTCATAAATAATGAATACTTTCTTTAAAGGAGGGAGTTTATTTATTATTTCACTTATTAAAAGCTGTTCTTTTGACCCAAGGCAGTTGCCAATGACGACATAGCCCTTCGCATTCGAGGGCATTTGAAGTGAGTAGTCCGGCTGTGGAAAAGATGGTAATTCCCTATTTAGCTCTTCAAAGGATTCTACCGGCAATTGGTCTTCTTTCATGTTTATATCTTATTATTTCTCAAACAATAAATTGATATTAACTTATTGATTTGTATAAAGTAAATAATACACAATGAGCACTGCACGTGAACAAGTAATTAGCATTGTTCGATAACTATATATTTTATTTGAAATTTTTATACAGCTTTTGAAATTTTCGATTGAGAAAGTCACTTAGAAAAATTAAAAAAATTTAGAGTTGCAAATATCCACTATCTATATACGGGCAGATATGTATAGAAAGAAAGTAACCATAGAAAATTAATACGCAATGCGTATGGGGTAAAATAGTGTAGTCATCGTCTCATTAGGGATTGGTATGTACTGAACTGAAACATTAATGTTTAAGAGGGTAGAGCGCTTGCCTTACTCTCTACTAAAAGAATAGCTATAATTAGCAATTCACTAGTAACGTTTTACCTAATTTATATGTGCGTATATATGCACTAGGTTTGTTTGTTTTTTTATGCATTAAGTGCATAAAAAAGTTTGACTTTGGAAATGAGCTATATATAATGCGCCTCGTTGTTTAGAGAACTCACGGAGAGTCTCGAAGGCGTTATAAACAAAGGGATTTTTCCTTGTAGGATTGTTATACGAAATTTATGTTTTAACCCACCCACCCATAGTTTAATGGTTGGTTTAGGTGGATATAAAGGTTCGAATCCTTCCGGGTGCGCCATTTGAAAATATGTAAATGCCGTGGTGATTGTAGCTCAGTTGGTAGAGCCCCGGATTGTGATTCCGGTTGTCGTGGGTTCGAGCCCCATCAGTCACCCCAATTTACTCTAAGATATCGGCGATTAGCGCAGTTTGGTAGCGCACTTGGTTTGGGTCCAAGGGGTCGCAGGTTCAAATCCTGCATCGCCGACCACTTTTGGAAAGTTCAAGGTCAAAGAACGATTGGTTTGGGTATATCCAATTCAGTCGAAGGTGCAAATTTTGCATCGCCGACCACTTTTAATAAGCGGTCTTTATTTTCAAAACTTCTCTCAGTATCGGCGATTAGCGCAGTTTGGTAGCGCACTTGGTTTGGGTCCAAGGGGTCGCAGGTTCAAATCCTGCATCGCCGACCACTTTTAAAGAATTATGGTCAAAGAACGATTGGTTTGGGTATATCCAATTCAGTCTCAGGTTCAAATTCTGCATCGCCGACCACTTCTAAATTTCTAAATACATCCTTTAATTCAGCTTAATTCTCCTTTGTTATTTTGTTGCGTTCGTTTTTTACGCATTTAAACGCTGATTGCTGCTATATACGCCAAATAATTGCCCCCCAGACTCGACTATCATAAATATTAGGTTATAATGCCGCGTCTATTGTTTAACATAGTGCCCATAGGGGCAAAGCAGCAATGGTATCTCATGGTTACAATGCGCCGTTTTAAGTTGAAATTTTCAGCGTTAAAACTTGCTATCACTCATGGAGATCACCTTGTTTGTAAGGAAGGCGAACAGTCGCCAAAATTGAAGATTGAGGTAAATCATGCAAGTTTCTGTTGAGACGACTCAAGGCCTTGAGCGCCGTCTGACCATCACCGTTCCTGCAGAGAACGTTGAGACTGAAGTAAAAAAACGCTTACAACAACTGTCTAAAACCCAGCGTATCGATGGTTTCCGTCCAGGTAAAGTACCAGCGTCTATCATCAACAAGCGTTACGGTGCTGCAGTACGTCAAGAAGTTGCTGGCGAATTAATGCAACGCAACTACATCGAAGCAATCGTTTCTGAAAAAATTAACCCAGCTGGTTCACCTACTTTCGCTCCTAAAGCGTTAGAAGCTGGTAAAGATTTAGAATTCGATGCAACTTTCGAAGTTTACCCAGAAGTTGAAATCCAAGGTTTAGATAAAATCGCTGTTGAAAAGCCAGCTGTATCTGTAACTGACGAAGACCTAGCTAACATGCTAGAAACTCTACGTAAGCAACACGCTTCTTGGGCTGAAGTTGACGCAGCTGCTGGCGAGAACGATCGTGTAACTATCGACTTCGTTGGTTCTATCGAAGGCGAAGAGTTCGAAGGCGGTAAAGCTGAAGACTTCCCACTAGAACTTGGTCAAGGTCGTATGATCCCAGGTTTCGAAGACAACATCGTTGGCAAAAAAGCGGGCGAAGAAGTTGTTGCTGAAGTAACTTTCCCTGAAGAGTACCACGCTGAAAACCTTAAAGGTAAAGCAGCTACTTTCGCAATCACTGTTAAGAAAGTTGAAACTCAAGAGCTTCCTGAGCTTAACGACGAGTTCGCAACTAAATTCGGTGTAGCTGAAGGCGGTGTTGACGCTCTTAAAGAAGAAGTTAAAAAGAACATGACACGTGAGCTTGACCAAGCAGTTAAAGCTAACGTTAAAGATCAAGCTATCAAAGGTCTTTTAGCTAACAACGAAATCGAAGTGCCAAAAGCGCTAGTAGATCAAGAAATTGATGCGCTACGTCAGCAAGCTGCACAACGTTTCGGTGGCGACGCTAAAAACATGCCTGAGCTTCCAGCTGAATTATTCCACGAGCAAGCTGTAACTCGCGTTAAGACTGGCCTATTACTAGGTGAAGTAATTAAAGCGAACGAGCTTAAAGTTGACGACGCTAAAGTTGAAGAGTTAATCGCAACTGTAGCTTCTGCATACGAAGATCCAACTGAAGTAGTAGAGTACTACAAAGCAAACGATCAGCTTATGCAGCAAATGCGCAACGTAGCGATGGAAGAGCAAGCAGTTGAAGCTATCCTAGCTAAAGCAAACGTGACTGACGTTGAAAAAGCATTCGACGACATCATGAATCCACAGCAAGGTGCTTAATAAGTCATTGACTTAAGCTCTCGCTAGCGATTAAATGGCTCGTGTTACCCTGTATTTATACAGCGTACTCGGGCCATTTTAGTTTGTGGTATCAGTTTCAAAAAAACCAACAATACTGATGTTATTTCAGAACTTTTTTCGACGAGGATTGAATTTGTTCTGATAAGTTCCTATATAGTTATAAAGATTGAATAGACAGCTTAATTTACATTAGTATAAATGTGCTTTCCTTATAGTAAGGATGAGTCGCAGCGGATAAGGAATTAAATAAGAATGAATAGCGGTATGATAGACCCTCTAAACGCACTAGTCCCTATGGTTGTCGAACAAACAGCTAAAGGTGAGCGCTCATATGATATTTACTCACGTCTTTTAAAAGAGCGCATTATTTTCTTAACTGGCCAAGTAGAAGATAACATGGCTAATTTGATTCTTGCGCAAATGCTGTTTTTAGAATCAGAAAACCCAGAAAAAGATATTTATCTTTATATCAATTCGCCAGGCGGTTCTGTGACTGCGGGTATGGCAATTTACGATACAATGAATTTTATCAAGCCTGATGTAAGCACAATTTGTGTTGGCCAAGCGGCAAGCATGGGTGCATTTTTGCTATCAGGTGGTGCTAAAGGTAAGCGTTTTTGTTTACCTAACTCACGTGTAATGATCCACCAACCATTAGGTGGTTTCCAAGGTCAGGCATCTGACTTTGAAATTCATGCCCGTGAAATCTTATCAATTAAAGATAAGCTAAACCGTTTAATGGCTGAACATACTGGCCAGCCACTCGATGTGGTTTCTCGTGATACCGATCGCGACAACTTCATGAGCGCAAGCGAAGCGGTTGAATACGGCCTAGTTGATTCAGTATTTTCAAGCCGCGAATCGAAGTAATCTGAATAGCTAATAATAACGTATTGTTAGCTATCACCCTTTACTATGCGAAAACTAATATTCTTTGATATAGTTAAACATAGTGAATTAGCAGTGGCCTAGTGCTACTGCCAACGTAATAAATGAGGTAGCTGAATGTCTGACACTCCTACAGACGGCGACAAAAGTAATAAATTGTTATACTGCTCTTTCTGCGGCAAAAGCCAGCACGAAGTTCGCAAACTAATTGCTGGTCCTTCAGTATATATTTGCGATGAATGTGTTGAGCTGTGTAACGATATTATCAGGGAAGAAATCAAAGACATTGCGCCGAAGCATAATGCGTCTGATAAACTGCCTGTGCCGAAAGAAATTCGTAATCACTTAGATGATTACGTGATTGGCCAAGACCACGCGAAAAAAGTGCTGTCGGTTGCGGTATACAATCACTACAAACGTTTACGTAATCAAACAATCAATGCAGATATTGAGCTTGGTAAGAGTAATATTCTACTAATCGGTCCTACAGGTAGTGGTAAAACATTACTTGCTGAAACCATGGCTCGTTTACTTGATGTACCATTCACGATGGCGGATGCAACGACACTAACTGAAGCAGGTTATGTAGGTGAAGACGTTGAAAACATCATTCAAAAGCTGCTGCAAAAATGTGATTACGACGTAGAAAAAGCACAACGTGGTATTGTTTACATCGATGAAATCGACAAGATTTCTCGTAAGTCTGACAATCCATCGATCACCCGTGACGTATCGGGCGAAGGTGTACAACAAGCCTTACTTAAGCTAATTGAAGGGACGGTTGCATCTGTGCCACCACAAGGCGGCCGTAAGCATCCACAGCAAGAATTCTTGCAAGTTGATACATCTAAGATCCTATTTATCTGTGGCGGTGCGTTTGCTGGCCTAGATAAAGTGATTGAACAACGCAGCCATAAAAATACCGGTATTGGTTTTGGTGCTGAAGTTAAGCAATCATCAGGTAGCCGTAGCTTAAGTGAAACATTTAAAGATGTTGAACCAGAAGATTTAGTGAAATACGGTTTAATCCCTGAGTTCATCGGTCGTCTTCCGGTTGTTGCGACACTTACAGAGCTAGATGAAGCAGCGCTTATTCAAATTCTTAGCGAACCAAAAAATGCATTAACTAAACAGTTCTCTGCATTGTTTGCGATGGAAGATGTTGAGCTTGAGTTCCGCGAAGATGCACTTAGCGCAATTGCTCATAAAGCAATGGAGCGTAAGACTGGTGCTCGTGGCTTACGTTCAATCGTTGAAGGCGTATTACTTGATACTATGTATGAATTACCTTCGATGGATGATGTTAGCAAAGTGGTTATTGATGAAACCGTTATTAAAGGTGAGTCAGACCCAATTTTGATTTACCAAAGCGGTAACCAAGACAAAGCTGCATCAGAATAAAGCTGTAATAGTTTAAAAGTTAAGCAGTTGAACACGAAAAAGGAGCCAAAGGCTCCTTTTTTTATAAATATGTTGAACTTTCCCTTACATATCCCCATATACTTGAGTAATCTTTAAAATAAATGAAGTGCGAAGAGAATATAATGACGCTTGAGAGAACAGATCGAGTCGAAATCCCCGTGTTGGCACTGCGCGATGTAGTGGTTTATCCACACATGGTGATCCCGCTATTTGTTGGTCGTGAAAAATCAATAAAATGCCTAGAAGCGGCGATGGACAAGGACAAACAAATTTTCCTAGTGGCGCAAAAAGACGCCTCTGTTGATGATCCGCAGCAAGATGATATCTACCGTGTTGGCACCATTGCCACAGTACTTCAGTTATTAAAGTTACCTGATGGCACCGTTAAAGTGCTTGTTGAAGGCACACAACGTGCAAGCGTTGAAACGTTTTTAGATAACGATGATTTCTTTGTGGCTGAAGCACAGTTCATCGAATCAAGCCATATCGACGAGCAAGAACAAGATATCTTTATTCGCAGCGCAATTAGCCAATTTGAAGGCTATGTAAAGCTTAATAAGAAGATCCCACCTGAAGTACTTACTTCTGTGTCTGGCATTGATGAAGCTGCGCGTCTTGCTGATACCATGGCAGCACACATGCCGCTTAAGGTACCTGAAAAGCAAAAAGTGCTTGAGATTGCCGATGTGACTGAGCGTCTTGAATACTTAATGGCGCTGATGGAAGGCGAGATTGACTTACTGCAAGTTGAGAAAAAAATCCGTACTCGCGTGAAAAAGCAGATGGAAAAGTCCCAGCGTGAGTATTATCTCAACGAGCAAATGAAAGCGATTCAAAAAGAGCTTGGCGAACTTGATGATGTACCCGATGAATTCGAAGCAATTAAAAAACGCATCGAAGAGTCTGGTATGCCTAAAGAAGCGCAAGAGAAAGCAAACGCTGAGTTATCTAAATTAAAAATGATGTCGCCGATGTCGGCGGAAGCAACCGTCGTGCGCTCGTATATTGATACGCTAATCAATGTACCTTGGAAAAAACGCTCTAAGGTGAAAAAAGACTTAGCTGGCGCACAAAAGATTTTAGATAGTGATCATTACGGCTTAGATAAAGTTAAAGAGCGTATTATTGAGTATCTAGCGGTGCAACAACGCACTAATAAGCTTAAAGGCCCAATTTTATGTTTAGTCGGTCCTCCTGGTGTAGGTAAGACTTCACTAGGTCAGTCAATCGCACGCTCTACAGGTCGTAAATATGTGCGTATGGCATTAGGTGGCGTTCGTGACGAAGCGGAAATCCGTGGTCACCGCCGTACTTACATTGGTTCTATGCCTGGTAAGTTAATCCAGAATATGACTAAAGTTGGTGTAAAGAACCCATTATTCTTATTAGATGAAATCGATAAGATGTCATCAGATATGCGTGGCGACCCTGCATCAGCACTACTTGAAGTACTTGATCCTGAGCAAAACAGTCATTTTGCCGATCACTACTTAGAAGTTGATTACGACTTATCTGACGTGATGTTCGTGGCAACATCAAATAGCTTTAATATCCCAGGTCCGTTATTAGACCGTATGGAAGTGATTCGCCTTTCGGGTTACACCGAAGACGAGAAGCTAAACATTGCTAAACAGCACTTGATTCCAAAACAAGTTAAGCGCAATGGTTTAAAAGAGCATGAAGTTGAAATTGCTGACAGCGCAATTATTGGCATTATCCGCTACTACACACGTGAAGCGGGCGTTCGTAACTTAGAGCGTGAAGTGTCAAAACTATGCCGTAAAGCAGTTAAAAACATCCTGCTTGATAAAGACACTAAAAAGGTCCTTATCGACGATAACAACCTTGAAGAGTTCTTAGGCGTACAACGCTTTGATTATGGTAAAGCTGAAGACGGTGACCGTATTGGCCAAGTAACGGGTCTTGCGTGGACTGAAGTAGGTGGTGATTTACTGACTATTGAATCAGCAGCTGTACCAGGTAAAGGCAAGCTAACTTACACAGGTTCGCTTGGTGATGTAATGCAAGAGTCAATTCAGGCTGCGATGACGGTTGTTCGTAATCGTGCTGAAAAACTTCGCATTAATAGCGACTTCTATGAGAAACGTGACATTCATGTTCACGTGCCAGAAGGTGCAACACCAAAAGATGGCCCAAGTGCTGGTATTGCCATGGTAACTGGTTTGGTATCGAGCTTAACGGGTAATCCAGTGCGCTCAGATGTAGCAATGACAGGTGAAATCACATTACGTGGTGAAGTATTACCAATTGGTGGCTTAAAAGAAAAGCTACTGGCAGCGCATCGTGGTGGAATTAAAACCGTAATTATTCCAAAAATTAACGAACGTGACTTAAAAGAGATCCCAGACAACGTATTAGAGGGCCTTGAAATTCACCCAGTTACATGGATTGATGACGTTTTAAAACTGGCTTTGAAGCACCCAGTAGAGAGTTTTTCTGTCGAAACTGAAAAAAACCAGTAAAAAACCGCAAAAAAGTGCATTTAGGGGCTTTTCAAATACAAAGGGTATGATAAGTTAAGCACTAGTTTTCAAGCCTAGGCCTTATGTGGCCTAGGGTTGAGAAAAATATAATAAACTGAGCATAAACTTAATTTGCTCATAAATTTTCAAAACAGTGATGTTATTTTTTATAAAAACAATCGCTCTTGATAATAACAATGAAAGAGGATGATATTGTGAATAAATCTCAATTAATCGATCAAATCGCAGCTGACGCTGACATTTCTAAAGCGGCTGCAGGTCGTGCACTAGATTCATTCATCGAGGCTGTTTCAGGCGCTCTTAAAGATGGCGATTCAGTAGCGCTAGTTGGCTTTGGTACTTTCTCTGTACGTGAGCGTGCAGCGCGTTCAGGTCGCAACCCGCAAACTGGTGAGACTATCCAGATTGCTGCAGCAAACATTCCTTCTTTCAAAGCAGGTAAAGCGCTGAAAGACGCAGTAAACTAATCATTAAAGATTAGTTGGTGAGAGATACCTAATCACACTTAAATTGAATTTAGGTAACTTATCACCAGTTACTTCAAGTGAAAAAGCGTATCTGGTAAGATACGCTTTTTTTACATGAGCAGGGTTAATTTGTACCTGATCAGAATAGAGATAGATAAATGCTTGAGAAAATCAGAGAAGGTTCGCAGGGACCTGCAGCCAAAATTATTTTAGGCGCGGTGATTTTATCTTTTGCTTTAGCTGGGATCGGTGGTTATTTAGGACAAACCACAGAGCAACCCGTTGCAGAAGTAAATGGAGTTAAAATTAGCCAAACCGAATTCAGCCGTGCATTCCAAAACGAACGTAACCGTTTAGAACAACAATTTGGCGAATACTTCGCACAAATCGCAGCTGATCCAAATTACATGGCACAAATTCGCCAAGGCGTAATCGACCGTTTAGTACAACAAGAATTGCAAACTCAACTAGCGGCAGAATTAGGTCTTCGTGTAAGTGACGAAAGCGTTCGTAAAGCAATTTTAGAAATGCCTTACTTCCAAGTAGGCGGCCAGTTTAGCAACGACCGCTACTTACAAGTTATTCGTCAAATGAATTTCCAACCAGATGCTTTCCGTGAATATTTACGTGAAGACATGACACGCAGCCAATTAGTAGGTGCTGTTGCTGGTACAGATTTCATCTTAGAAAATGAATTAAACAACAGCGTTGCTCTACAACAGCAAACGCGCAGTATTGATTACTTAGTTGTTGCGAAAGAATCATTACAAGCAGGTATCGAAGTAACAGAGCAAGAAATTGCTGATTACTATGAGTTGAATCAACCGCAATTCTTAGCACCAGAGCAAGTGTCTGTAAGCTACATTGACTTAAATGCAGCTACCTTAACGCTTGATTCAAGTGTTTCAGAAGAAGATATCAAAGCTTACTATGATCAAAACAGTGCACAATATATTGAGCCTGAAAAACGTCGTGTATCGCACATCTTAATTGATAACAGCGAAGACGATGATGCAGCAAAAGCGAAAGCTGAAGAGCTGCTAGCGCAGTTACAAAGCGGTGCTGATTTTGCTGAGCTAGCTGAGTCATCTTCTGATGACGTAGTGAGTGCAGAAATGGGCGGCGACCTAGACTGGATTGAACGTGACATGATGGACCCTGCGTTTGAAGATGCAACTTATGCTCTTGAAAACAAAGGTGACATTTCTGACGTTGTAGAATCAGAGTTTGGTTATCACATCATCAAACTTACTGATATTCAAACACAGCAAGTTAAACCATATGCTGACGTAAAAGATGAGCTTCGCGCTGAACTTGAGCGTACTAAGAAAATTAATGCGTTCTATGAAAAGCAAACTCAAATGGGTGAACTTGCGTTCGAAATTTCAGATACTTTAATTGATGCCGCAGAAGCAGCAGGCGTTGAAGTACAGAAAACAGAACTTGTTACTCGCAATGCATTACCTGAGCCGTTAAACAACCCACAAGTTGTTACTGCTATTTTCTCACCTGAAGTGTTAGAAGACCGCATGAACTCAGAAGTAATTGAAGTGGGTGATGAGCATGCCGTTGTTGTTCGTGTAAATGACCACAAAGCTGCTACAACGAAAGCACTAGCAGATGTTTCTGAGCAAATTAAGGCGACGTTAGTTTCACAAAAAGCATCGGAGCTTGCTAAAGAAAAAGCACGCACTCTATACGCTGAGATCGAAGCTGGTAAGAGCCTAAACGAAGTTGCACAAGCTGAAGGCCTAACAGTACGCCAAGAAGCTGCACTTGCTCGTCAAGCTTACACAGTGTCACCAGCGATTGTTCAACAAGCTTTCAAAATGGCTCACCCACAAGGTGCACCAGAGGTTGAAGTTGTTGACCTAAACAATGGCGATGCGGCAATTGTTGCGCTAAAAGCAGTTAATCCAGCGACTGAAGTTGAGATTAATGAGCAACAAAAGCAAAACATCACAATGGCTCAAGTGAATAAAAACTATATGGTATTTATTGCAGCACTAAAAGCACAAGCTGAAGTGCAAGTACCAAAAGCGACTCAAGCTGCTGAATAATTAGCAAAACGAGTTAAATAAAAGGCGCCTACTGGCGCCTTTTTTGTTACCGTTAAAGGTAATAGCAGTTGCAACTACAAGGAGTCCTTATGGAGTACAGTCTAATTGAGCAGCTACCAAGCGCAGAAGAATACTGTGATATGCGCCTTAAAGCTGGCTTATCAGCACGCTCATTAGCGGCTGCAAAGGCGGGGTTACCAAACTCTCTTTATGCTATTTGTATTCGTAAAAACGATGAGTTGATTGGCATGGGCCGCGTTATTGGCGATGGCGGTTGTAATTTTGAAGTGGTTGATATTGCTGTATCACCTGAATATCAAGGACAAGGGTTAGGGCGTGTCATTATGGAACATGTTGACCGCTACATTGAATCTGCCGCTTATGAAGGTAGTTACGTCACTATGGTCGCCGACAAACCCGGCTTTTACGAAAAGCTTGGCTACAAGTTTGTCGCACCACAAAGCCAAGGGATGTATAAAAAGTTTTGAGTATCATAGACAAACACAACACAGATCATTACACATGGGGTAACAATTGCGACGGTTGGCATTTGGTAAAGTCTAATGCGCTGAGTGTTATTCAAGAACATGTCCCAGTAGGTGAGGGTGAAGTAAAACACTATCATAAACATGCCGAACAATTTTTCTTTGTACTTAGTGGCTGTGCCACCATTGAACTTGATGGCCAAATACACCAACTCACTGCGCAACAAGGTTTGCATGTAACTGCTAGCCGAGTCCATCAGTTAAGTAATCAAGGTACTGAACCATTGCATTTTATCGTTACATCTACACCGCCAAGCCATGGTGACAGAGAAGAAGTGTAGCCCTTATGAAGCTTGTAATGTTACCCGGCCTTGATGGTACTGGATTATTGTTCGAAAATTTGGCTCAAGAGCTTTCTAGAAAATTTGAAGTTACTATTATCTCATTTGAAGACGTTTCAGGGCAGAGTTATCAGCAGCAAGCGGCTGAGGTTGCAGGCCAATTAAAAAATGATCGAATATTTATTGTTGCAGAGTCATATTCAGGGCCTATCGCGTATGCCTTAACTCAGCTGTTAAAGCCTAATCAGATTGCAGGAATTGTATTTCTTGCGAGCTTTATATCAAGGCCATCACCGATTGCACACATAGCTCATTTAATACCAAATGTCTTTTTTAAAGAGAATCGATTCACTCGCAAAAGCTTAACCTACTTTGGTTTTAATTCGCATTATAAACGCCAGCTAATAAGTGCTGTTTTTAACTCAATTAAAATGGCGGATAAAATAAAGCTGAGACATCGTTTACATAATATTGCGACTCTTAAAAAAGCAGATAACATCATCTCAATACCTGTGACTTACATTCGTCCATCGAAAGATCGACTCGTTTCTAGACAAGCGGTTAATGATCTTGCTAAAAACTGCATTAATTACAATGAAGTGAGTGTTTCAGGCGGACACTTTATCGCTCAGCTAAAGCCAAAAGAGTGCGCAGAGGTTATTTGTAAAGCAGTTAAATTGGCAGCACGAAGTGGCATTGATGATATTTAATCTGTGTCTTTTCGACGATTTATCTTAAAACTGACGGCTGATAGCTGATAGCTGATAGCTGATAGCTGATAGCTGATAGCTGACAGCTCACCATCAGCAATTCAATAACTTCTGCGTCACCACCGACTGTGGATCTTGGAAAATCGCTTCAGTTTGGCCGTATTCAACAATTTCACCGTGATCAAGTACCACAAGTTGGTCGCTTATGTGGCGCACCAAACTAAGATGATGCGTAATAAGTACATAGCTAAGCCCAGTATCTTTTTGTAGACGCAGTAATAAGTTTACCGTTTGTGCGCGTACAGACGGGTCTAGAGACGATAACGCTTCATCGAGCACTACAACCTTAGGGTCTAAAATTAAAGCCCGTGCAAGCGCTATACGTTGTAATTGACCACTACTAAACATATGCGGGTAATAGTGCTGGTGATCTAACAGCAAACCAACTTTTGCGAGGGTTTGTTTAATTTTATCTTCACGCTCTTCTTTGTTTAGGTCAGTGTTGTACTGTAAGCAGTCGTTAAGCATGTCGCCAATGGTTAAACCCGGGTTCAACGACGCCTCAGAGTCTTGGAAGATCATACGAATATGACGACAGTCGTTATCACGCAAGCCATCATTTTCGATGATATTACCATCGAGCAAAATTTGCCCTTTATCAGCGTTATCGGCTCCTGAGAGTAATTTAGCTAAGGTACTTTTGCCTGAGCCGGTTTCGCCGATAATTGCAATGGTTTCACCTTGTCCTAAGCAAAACGAAATATCTCTTAAAACAGAGAATCGTTTGCGTGAGAACAAGCCTGCGCGCAGGTTAAAACTCTTTGATAACGCTTGAACTTTGAGTAGGGGCTGCATTATTTCATCGCCTTAATTAATGGGAAGTGGCAGGCATAACTATGACTATGATGCTTGGTCAATTTCGGGGTAACCACACATTCTTTTTGTGCTTGTGGGCAACGTGGGCCCAAGCGGCAACCTATTGGCAAATGCTGCAAGGTCGGAATGGTGCCTTTTAAAGCATAAAACGGCTCTTTGTGAGCAAGCCCTTGCTCGTAGTCAGGTAAACTTTTTAATAGCGCTTGAGTATAGGGGTGATATGGCTGACTAAAAATACGATTAGTTGGGCCAGCTTCAACCATTTGTCCGCAGTAAAGAACATGCATGCCATGAGACCACTCAACAATTTCTTCAAGTTCGTGAGAAATCATCAAAATCGACATGTTCTTTAGCTGGTTCAAGCTCTTTAGAAGCCTAAAGACTTGCGCACGCGTGGTGCTTTCAAGGGCGGTAGTTGGCTCATCGGCAATCAATAGTTTTGGGGTACGTGCAATGGCCATGGCAATCATTACTTTTTGACAAATCCCTTCAGAGAGCTCATGAGGGTAGCTGTCGAGTACCTTTTTATGATCTTTAATACCGACCTTGTGGATTAACGCTTTTACTCTGTCTTTACGCTGTTTATTTCGCTTTAAGAAAAAGCCACTGGTTGCTTGCGCAGGCAGGGTTTCGGCAATTTGGTCAAATATCTTGGCAGTTGGATCTAGGCAGCGACTCGGATCTTGGTAGATCATAGCAATGTCTTGACCTACTAGTTTACGGCGTTGCTCGTTAGATAAGCGCATTAAATCAACACCACGCCAATGCATGCGATCAGCGGTGATATGCCAGCGTTTATTTAAAACCCCAACAATGGCTTTTGCAATTAAGCTTTTACCTGAGCCAGACTCGCCAACTAAAGCATGCACTTCACCTTCTTTTAAGGTCATGCTCACTCTATCAACCGCACGAATAACGGTATCTGAGGTGCGTAACTCTATCGTGAGATTGCGAATATCGAGTAATTGCATAATTAGTCGGCCTTACGTTCTTTAAGCACTTGGCGTAAACCGTCACCTACTAAATTGGTAGACAGTACTGCTAAAAATAATAATACGCCCGGTAAGCCAACAGTCCAAGGGGCAAGGTAAATTAAACCAAGGTTTTCAGCCAAAATAGCACCCCATTCTGTGGTTGGGGGCTGTGCGCCCAATTTTAAAAAGCCAAGTGCCGAGATATCCAAAATAGCGGTAGAAAGCGCCATGGTAAAAATAACCACAATATGCTCGTAAATATTCGGGAAGATACCACGAGCAAGAATATGCCAGTTTGACGCACCATCCAGTTTAAACGCTGTAATGTAATCTTTGTTAAGCTCTTCAACAATTAAGTTACGTACCGAGTGAATAAATTGAGGCAGTAAGGCTAAAATAATCGCCCATACTGTATTCATTAAGCCTGGGCCAAGAATCGCAATAATAATGATGGCCAGTAACAGCGATGGAATAGATAACGTAATATCAAGCAAGTGATTCAAAAAGCTTGAGCGAATTCCCCGGCTGATCCCAGCAAAAGTACCCACTAATACTCCAATTACTGTGGTGATCAAAGCGGCGACAACCGACAAACCAAAGGTGTAGGTTGCACCATTCATCAAGCGCGATAACACATCTCGGCCTAAATCGTCGGTGCCTAATAAAAAGCGTACGTCACCTGCATCATGCCACGATGGGGGTAACAGCAGTGCATCGCTGTGTTGTTGGTTCACGCCATAAGGTGCAAGGAGTGGTGCAGACACAGCCAGTAACACTAAAGCAATAAATAACCATAACCCCACAAGAGCAGGGTGATTAGTTTTAAATTTTTTCCAAAATCGCGCTAACGGCGATTTATTCGACTCTTCAGAAAATAAATTAAACTTTGCCATGAGCTTGGTTCCGCGATAATGGGTCGAATAAGGTATAAGTGAGCTCAGCAATAATGGTAGCTAAAATAACGAACATAGAAACAGCGAGTAAGCCACCTTGAATCGCAGGGTAGTCGCGCTGATAAATACTATCGATAAGCCAACGACCAATGCCCGGCCATGAGAAAATAACTTCGGTGATCATCGCAAGGGTGATCAAGGTACTAAACTGTAAACCTATTTGTTTAATAACCGGTAGCAGCGCATTACGCAGAGCGTGGTGAATAATCAGCTGTGCACGGTTTAAGCCTTTAGCGCGTGCTGTTTTAATGTAGCTTTGGTCTAACACTTTCAGCATCGAATCGCGGGTAAAGCGAACCAGTACTGTGGTCGGATACATAGCAAGTACAATGGTAGGCAAGGTTAGATGATGTATTGCATCTAAAAATGCCATGCCATCATACGGAAAGTCACCTAATATGATATCGATTAAAATAAAGCCGGTAATAGGTTCAATTTCGTAAAGTAGACCCATACGGCCCGACATCGGAAACCAACCGAGTTGCAGTGAAAACACCATGATCAACAATAGCGCTAACCAAAAAACAGGCATTGAATAGCCAAAAAGTGTGCCGGAATTTATCAGTTTATCAGGCCAACGTTTGTAGTAGGCAGCGGCTAAAATACCACTTGGTACGCCAACTATGACGGATACAATGAGCGCATAAAGACTCAATTCGAGTGTTGCTGGAAATAAGTCTTTTATATGTTGAAATACACTCTCACCAGATGCAAAAGAAATTCCCCAATCACCCTGAATAATACGCTCTAAAAAGGCAAAGTATTGCACTACGTAGTTTTCAGTAAAATGGAATTTTTCTTCTAAAGCACTGGTTTGTGAGAAGGTGCTATTGGTAATACCGCTTAAGTTAGTTAGTGCATCACCCGGAAACAAAAAGCTCAATGAAAAGGTAAAGATACTCAGTGTCAGCATCATAAACATCAAAAGTGCTAAGCGGCGTAGAATATAATCTAGGATCATTATTCTTTCCTCGCGTTAGCTAGTGAAATGCCACCAAAAGGGCTTAAGCTTATGCCTTTAACATCACTACTTGCTGCTTGAAAGCGCATACCATGGGCTATCGGTAAAATAGGCAGCTCTTGCACTATGATCCGCTGAGCCTGATTGTAGTATTGTTTACGCTTTTCAAGATCTGTTGTGTCTAAGGCTTGAGTAAGTAATAGATCAAACTCAGGGTGACACCAATTTGCTGGGTTTTTACCACTGAAAGTCGCAGTACAGCTTAATAATGGGCTCATAAAGTTATCAGGGTCTGGTGTATCTGCAGCCCAACCAAGTAACACGCTATCGTGTCTATGTTCACCAATTCGTTGTAAAAAGGTATTCCACTCGTACTCGACGATATTAACGTTCACACCAATCTTGCGTAAATCACTTTGCATCAACTCAGCCATTTTACGGGCATTGGGGTTATAAATACGGCTTACTGGCATGGCCCAAATATTCATATCAAAGCCATTTTTGTAGCCAGCCTCTGCGAGTAAGGTTTTGGCAAGTGCTGGGTTAAATTCTGGCATGGCTTTTTGCGCTTCAAATGCCCAAGAAGCCGGAGGCAGTAAAGACTGCGCTTTAATGCCGTTACCGTAATATACCGCTTGCATGATTTTATCGACATCAATGGCGCTTGCGAGTGCTTGGCGTACACGAACGTCATCAAAAGGCGGGCGCTCTGTGTTAAAGGCCCAATAACCAATATTTAAGTTTTGCTCTTTTTGAACTTTAATATCTTCACGTTGCGATAAAATACTAAGCTGCGCGCTGCTTGGGTGCGCAGTAACATCACACTCTTTGGTGAGCATTTTCGCAACGCGTGTGGTGCCGTTTGGCGTAATGTCATACACCAGTTGCTCAAGCACAACCGGGTGTTTCCAGTAGTCTGGGTTGCGGTAATAGCGAATTAAACGGTCGCGACGATATTCTTTATATACATAAGGGCCAGTACCCACTGGGTATTGGTCAAATAAGTTTTCTTGATTTCGCGCTTTAAGCTGCATGGCGTATTCTTCGGATAACACCACGGCAAAGTCGGTTGCTAGGTTTGCTAAAAAGCTGCTTTCAGCATTATAAAGCTCAAACCGTACTTGGTAATCAGAAACACGCACAATACGACGAATAAGCTGATCAATACCCACACTTTGAAAATAAGGGTAACTGGCATCACCAACAAAGTGATAAGGGTTATAAACGTCGAATAAGCGGCTGAAAGTAAAAATTACATCATCAGCGTTAAAATCACGGCTTGGGGTAAAGTATTTTGTGGTATGAAATTTAACCCCTTTACGCAGGGTAAAGGTGATTGCTTTGCCGTCTGGGCTAATTTTCCAATCAGTTGCCAGCTCTGCTTTAAACTCGGCAGACACCGGATCAATACTTAACAGGCGATCATAAAGCTGATTGGCGATAATATCGATAGTTGAACCCGTCGTTGTCACTTGCGGATTAAACGACACAGGGTTTGCTTCAGCGCAATAGACTAAGCCCTGGTTTTTTTGTTCTGTGGTTTTTTCTTCGTTATCTAGGCAGCCTACTAAGCACACCAAAGACAAAGCAAGTAACGGTTTAAACACCTGATTAGCCTCTAACTATTGCTGCTGATCTAATAAATTGTATTTTTTCAAATAGCCACGTAATTGATGATACGTTAATTCTAAGTGTTCTGCAGTTTTCTTTTGGTTAAATTGGCTATGTTCAAGCGCTTTTTTAATCACATCAATTTCAAAGTCGTTAGATAGCTGCTTTAAATTACAAGGAAATTGAATGTCGGGCTTATTGAGTGTCACAACGTCTTGATTTTGTGTCGTGGCGATAGGCGCAGCTTCTACGTTTGCAACAGGGGCACTGCTAACTGCAGCTTTAACGCGCTGTTTAGGTCTAAATTTACTCGCAAATGGATCTAAAATAATCTGGTGAACGGGAATATGTTCGTTACCATGACGATATAAGCTACGTTCAACCACATTCTTTAATTCACGAATATTACCCGGCCACTCATAAGATTGTAGCGTTTCGATGGCGCTACGCGTAAAGCCACTAAATAGCTCCCACTCAAGGTCGCGAGCCATGTTAATTGCAAATTGTTCTGCCAATAACATGATATCTTCTTGGCGTTCACGCAGCGGGGGCAGGGTAATAACATCAAAAGCGAGGCGGTCGAGTAAGTCGCTTCTAAATTCGCCTTGCTCAGCTAGGGTTGGTAAATCTTCATTGGTCGCACAGACTAATCGGGTATCGACTTTAACGGTTTGCTTACCACCAACGCGTTCAAATTCGCCGTATTCAATAACGCGTAGTAGTTTTTCTTGTACCATCGCCGAGGTATTGGCTAATTCATCAAGGAATAGCGTACCGCCATTAGCACGTTCAAAGCGGCCTTCGTGGCGCTTGCTAGCACCGGTGAATGCACCACTTTCATGACCAAATAATTCACTTTCGAGCAGGTTTTCGTTAAGCGCTGCACAGTTGAGCTTTATATAGTTTTGGTCCCAACGCTTAGATAAAAAGTGCAAACGCGCAGCAATAAGTTCTTTACCCGTACCGCGCTCACCAATAATAAGGACTGGCTTTTCTAAACTGGCTAGTTGCGAAACTTGATCAAGCACACTTAAAAAACTGTCAGATTGGCCGAGTAAATTATCCTGCTGGCGAAATTGGCTCATATTCCCTAACTCTTAGTCATTTTTACTAAGATCTAGTGTATTTCATTATCTATGAGAACTAAAGAAATTTATAAATTTAGTTTAACTGTTTGAATATATTAAGTTATTCTAAGTTTATAAAAGTTGGCAAGCATATTGATACTAGATATACCAACTGATTAAGTTAAAACACCAAAGAGGTAAATGTTATGGGAATTTTTTCACGTTTTGCAGACATCGTTAATTCTAATATCAATGCCATCTTAGATAAAGCAGAAGACCCAGAAAAAATGGTTCGCCTGATCATCCAAGAGATGGAAGATACATTAGTAGAAGTTCGCTCTACATCAGCAAAAACACTTGCAGAGAAAAAAGAGCTAGTACGTCGCGTTGAAACTTTAAAAGTTCAAGTTGCAGACTGGCAAGAAAAAGCTGAATTAGCACTAAGCAAAGACCGTGATGATTTAGCACGTGCAGCACTGATTGAAAAGCAAAAGTCAGCAGATGCAGTCGCAGCGGTTGAAACTGAGCTTGAGCATGTAGAGTCTCACATCGAGAAACTACAGCAAGAAGTCAGCACGTTACAAGAGAAGCTAGCTGATGCAAAAGCTCGTCAAAAAGCAATCATCTTACGTCAACGCTCAGCTGAGTCACGTCTTGAAGTTAAAAAAGCACTCGACAGCTCTAAAGTTGAAGACGCTTTAAACCGCTTCGAACGTTACGAAACTAAGATCGATGGTCTAGAATCACAAATAGAGTCTTATGATCTTGGTAAAAAATCATTAGCTGACGAAATTGCTGGTCTTCAGCAAGACGAAAAGATTGATGATGAGCTAGCTGAGCTTAAGAAAAAACTAGCAGATAAAAAATAATAAATGGGGGCATGTCCCCCAATGCTTAAACACATAACGGATTGACAGGAGAGTACCATGTTCGACGCAGAAGTTTTGATGGCACCGATTATTGTTTTTATGGTGGTTGTTGCCCCACTTTGGCTAATTTTACATTACCGTAGTAAAAAACAAGTGAGCCAAGGTTTAAGTGAACACGAGCACCGCCAATTATTAGAGCTTGCACAAAAAGCGGATAAAATGGCAGAGCGTGTTGAAACATTAGAAGCCTTATTAGATCAAGAGGCTCCGCAGTGGAGACGTAAAGTATGAGTACCAAACGCGAATTATTTAGAGACGCAGAGCGCGGTAAAATAGCTGGCGTGTGCGCAGGTATCAGCGATTACTTTAACATGGAGCTTTGGCTGGTACGCATTTTAGTGGTGACAGCAGTGCTATTATCAGGTGGTCCATTTATTGTTGTTGCTTACATTGCTGCTTGGTTTATTTTAGATAAAAAACCAGCAGAAAAAACAGATAAAAGCACAGACAGCATTCACCAAGACCCGCTTGAAGTAAAATTTAAAGTATGGCAAAAAGGGGAACCACACGGCAAGATCATTATAAATTGAACTTATAGAGCAAGTAGTGATCAGATCAAGGCATAATAATTACTTGGTCGCATAAATATGAGCACTACTTTTCTGAAACATTTTAATTCAATTACAGATCCTC